>JAPLUS010000389.1 GCA_026397495.1 Candidatus Zixiibacteriota bacterium
GCCCAAAATCAATTTCTTATGCACCGGCCCCCAATAGCGGGAATCAAAGGAATTGTCGCGATTATCACCCATCATAAAATAACAATCCTTCGGCACGGTATAAGGGCCCCAATTGTCTCGGCTGTTGCTCCTATCGGGTAGACGGGGCTGAATAATTGAGTCCATGAATTTCGAGAAAGGGGGATTAGGGAAAAGCTTACCATCAACATAGAGTACTTTATCTTTGACCTCGATAGTTTGTCCGGGTACCGCCACACACCTCTTGATATAATTGGTTATCCCATCACCCGGCCATATGAAAATTATAACATCTCCCTGTTTGGGCTCGCGCATGGCCGGCAGACGCCAGTCAATCAAAGGAAGTTTCGCTCCGTAGAGAAATTTATTGGCAATCAGGAAATCGCCAACCAAGAGAGTATCTTCCATCGAAGAGCTCGGAATCTTATACGCTTCGACAATCGAGGTCTTAATTATAATGGCCAAAATCAGGGCGATTATTAGGGACTTCACATTCTCCCATACAAAATCAAGAAAATCACCCTGCCGGCCGCTAACCGGCCCGGACTTATCTCCTGCTTTTTTCATTTCCATAAGAATTTTCTCAATCTACTGTTTCTTAACGAGTAATATCATTAAAAGTTACGAATATTATCAACATCAAAAGAAAGGCTATGCCAATCTGCTGAATAACCAGACGGGTCTTAATCGAAAGGGGCGAGCCCTTGGCTTTTTCAATCAAGAGAAAAACCAAATGACCGCCATCCAGAAGTGGTATCGGCAAGATATTGAGGACCGCCAAGTTGACCGATAATAGAGCCAAAAATTCAAGTAAAATATCAAATCCCGCTCGAGCGGTTGCGCCGGCAAGCTGGCCGATAAGAATCGGTCCGCCGATCTCCGACGGGGTAACTGTCCGCGACACAATCCCAGTCACAAATTCAAAAACCTCACGAACATAAAACACCGATCTCATAAATCCGGCTGTCACTGCTGAAATCAACCCCAATCGTTTGAAAATCGGTTTATTCCCGACACCGATTTTCCCCACCGCTACCGTATCTCCCTTAGGGGTAATAGCATAATCTTTGTAGGTTATAATGGTGTCGGTTATTAAAAGGCCATCTCGCCTTACTTCAAAGATGACCGGTTCTTCAACCTTGCGGTAAACGATTCCCGCCATTTCCTGGAAGGTTTCTACTTTGACCCCATCGACGGAAACAATTTCATCACCGGCCTTAATTCCAGCTTTCTCGGCAGGACTACCGGACGCTACGACACCTATAAAAACCTGTTTTATTTCCTGCCCTCGTATAAGGTATAATCCGGTCAGGACAGCCACGGCCAATAGAAAATTCATAAATGGTCCCGCCAGAATAACCAGAAACCTTGTCCAAACCGGTTTAGACATAAATTCCCACGGTGCGCCGCTGGCTTCCTCGCCCGGCTGTTCACCAGTCATCTTGACATATCCGCCTAACGGAATTACCCCAATGGCATATTCGGTCTCGCCCCACTTTCGGGAAATCAAAGTCGGAGGAAATCCCAGTGAGAATTTTTCCACTCTTATACCGGATTTTTTGGCCACCAGAAAATGACCCAGTTCATGAAAGAAAACAAGAACTCCGAGAACAAATATGGTAGCTAAAATAGTTACTATCATATCACCCAATTATATCCAGAGCGGTTTTCCGTGCCCATTGGTCAGCTTCGACAATATCATCATAGGCAGGTTTTTCAATCATTTTATGTTTTTCCACAGTCTTAATAATAATATCGGGTATAGTAATGAATTTAATAGCATCCTTCAAGAAAGCATTAACCGCCACTTCATTGGCCGCATTGAAAACCGCCGGAATGGTCCCCCCTGCTTGAGCAACCTTATACCCCATTTCAAGTAAGGGGAATTTCAAAAAATCAGGTTCCATAAAGGTCAACTTACCTATATCGGTCAGTTCCAAATGGCCATTCTCGGTCTCGATTCTCTCCGGATAGAATGATAGACTGCGGATGGATGACCACTTTTATTTTCTCCGGCGGAACGCCAAAAAGCTGAACCGCTTCAATTACCTCCAAGCCCTTGTTCATCATGGTGGCTGAATCGATACTGATTTTTGGTCCCATTTTCCATACCGGATGATTTAAAGCCTGCTCCTTGGTAATATTGGGAAATCCTGACAAAGCTGTTTCTCGAAAAGGGCCTCCGGACCCGGTAAGGATAATCCTTTTTATTTCTTTCTTTTTGCCCGAGAAAAGCGCCTGCCATATGGCCGAATGCTCCGAATCAACCGGTATTAACTCGGCTCCCGATGACCGAAGCAATTCGTTTATCAGACTGCCGCCAATAATCATCGATTCTTTATTGGCCAAAGCCAAGCGCTTACCGGCTTTGACAGTGCTAATCGAGGCGCTCAATCCCGCCGCTCCAACTATAGCATTCAAGACAATATCTGTTCCATGGAGACTTGTTAGCTCTTCAATCCCATGGGAGGGATTCAACAGCCGGAAAGAGGTCGAATGATGGCGGCTTTTAAATTCACCATAAGTCCTCTGGTCGGTAACAACAACAAATGAGGGGGAATAAATTTTTACCTGCTCGCTAAGCAAGTCAATATTGGAGTGAGCCGAAAGACCCAGGACTTCAATACGGTCAATATTCTTGCTGACTATATCCAGAGTCGCCCGGCCAATTGATCCGGTGGAACCAAGTATAACCAATCGCTTTTTCATCAATTATCTAAACGGGAACCGAACGCAACGGTTCCCGGATATTTCCCGCTGATCAAACAGATCATTTTGCGGGTTTAGGGGGTGTCAAATCCTTGAGAATTTCCATTTTCCTTATATATACTTTATCAATTGGCGTTTGTCCCGCAACTTTCACCTTGCCAATTTTGTGCAGAACGTCATACCCTTCCATCAACTGGCCGAAAATAGTGTATTGCCCGTCTAAATGAGGCGTCGGAGCCAGACATATAAAGAACTGGCAGGAGGCCGAATTGGGATCAGTCACGCGAGCCATGGAAAGGGTGCCTTCCAGATGCTTAAGATCGGAAAATTCTGCGGGAAGATTATATCCGGCATCACCGGCCCCATTTCCCAGAGGATCGCCGCCCTGAATCATAAAGCCGTCAATAATCCGATGAAAAGTCAGTCCGTTATAGAATCCTTTGCGGATTAATGAGAGCATACTATCGACATGGCCCGGTGCAACATCGCGGTACAATTCCAATTTCATTATGCCGAAATCGGTCTGAATGGCAATCTCCGGATTATCGGCTTTTCTCTTTTCATACTTTTTCATATCGGCTTTCTTTATCTCCTTGGCATTTTTAACTTCAACAGTCTTGCCGGTGGATGTTTCCATTACTTTGCCCCCCGGATCAACGGCGCCGGCTACGGCAAACAGGGAAAAAACGGCCAACGACAGATAGAATAGTTTTTTCATAAGCTCCTCACTTAAGACAAATTATTAATAAGTTTTTCAATATATCTTTCTCTTATACATCTGTCAAAGTCTAACTATCCTTTCTTTCCATAATTATTTTCATCAATTTTCAAAAATTATTTGACTTCTTAAGAGGAATATAACATAGTTGAGTGGAGAAAATGAAGACCTCTCTGGAGCAGATGGTATTCGTTTACCTCTAAACAATACTAGTAAAAGCCCCGAAATAACCGGGGCTTTTTAATAGGTATTGAATTTTAGGTTAAGTGTTTTGTCCCTACAGGGATCCATATTTCTTTTTTAATTGAGTAGGTCAAAATCCCCTCGGGGGAAGGGTGTGGCGCTGATGGGTGGTTTTGACATCTTTTATTTTGAGCTTTGTGCGCGGCAGGCTTTAGGGAGCGTTGAAAGAACTTTAAAAAAGGAAAAAGTGCACTTCTTGGGAAAATGTTACTATAATTGTCATCCTGAACTTGATTCAGGATCCAGTTGAGTAGGTCAAAATCCCCTCGGGGGAAGGGTGTGGCGCTGATGGGTGGTTTTGACATCTTTTATTTTGAGCTTTGTGCGCGGCAGGCTTTAGGGCTTGTTGAAAAACCCCCAAAAAAGGAAAAAGCACGCTTATGAGGAAAATGTCATTAGTATTGTCATCCCCGAATTGATCGGGGATCCAGAAGAAAGAAATATAAGTGCAAGTCAGTTAATACTTTCTGGATTCCCCGCCGCGGCGGGGAATGACAGTTTAAGACTGGGGCCTAATGAAAGCAGATAATCATTTCACAATACATGCTTTTTCAACACTCCCTAAAGCCTGCCCGGCCGTCGGTTGAAAGACAAGATGATAGAACACTTTCAGTGCGCCGTCAGTCCGCCTTGGCGGATTTCCTGACGGAATCCACCCTCCCTGGATCCCCGTCTTCACGGGGATGACAAAAAGGAAGCGGGGATGACAAAAAGAAAGCAGATGATTATTCCACAATATACACTTTTTCAACAAACCCTTCAGTAGTAGTCAGTAGGGCGGAACCCCCGACGAAGTCGTGCGGTTCCGCCATCTCCCTGCTTTATTAGACACGAAAATCTGGATGCTGGATTAAGGAGGCTGTGTCATAATTATTATT
>JAPLUS010000105.1 GCA_026397495.1 Candidatus Zixiibacteriota bacterium
TCCCCACCGTGGCTATTGGAAAAATCGATGATCTCTTTGCTCATAGGGGAATCTCCAAAGCCGTAAAAGCAACTAACAATATAGGGGTGATGAAAGCCGTGAGGGCCGAGATGGCCACGGTCAGTTCCGGTCTAATCTTTGCGAATTTGGTCGATTTTGATATGTTATGGGGACATCGGAATGATGTTTCCTCCTTTGCCAAAGGGCTGGAAGAATTTGACCGTTACCTACCGAACTTGCTGGATATATTAAGAGATGATGACCTCTTGATTATTACCGCAGATCATGGCTGCGATCCAACTTTAAGCAATGCCACCGATCATACACGAGAATATGTGCCGCTTCTTGCATATAATAAGAAAATGAAGGCGGGTATTGACTTGGGAATACGGGAGACATTTGCCGATGTGGGACAAACCATTGCCGAAGTTTTTGGGATAGAATATCAATTCCCTGGTAAAAGTTTCCTTAAAGGTATTGCCCAAAGTATCGGATAGACCTATAATAATAGGTTGAGAATTGGAAATGAAATGATAGGCAATCTAAATTTATATTTTGATCATTCTCTCCTTATGCCAGAGACGGATCTCAAGGGAATTATTAAGCTCTGTCATGAAGCCAAGGAACATAAATTTTTTGGGATTGCCATCAACCCCTATTGGGTGGCCGATGCCAAAAGGGAGCTGAGCGGCAGCGATGTCAGGATTATTTCTGTCACCGGATTTCCCCTTTCGGCTAATCGGGTCGATATAAAAGTAATTGAGGCTGTTAAGGGAGTCGAGGATGGCGCGGATGAGATTGATATGGTGGCGAATATTGGCCGACTGGCCTCAGGCGACTACCAGATGGTCGAAAAAGAGATTTATGAGGTGCGTCGAAACCTCCCGAAAAAAATTATATTAAAGGTGATTATCGAAGCTCCCAAGATTTCCCCGCAAAATCAAATTGAAGCGGTTAAAGCGGTGGTCAACGGCGGGGCACAGTTTGTCAAAACGGCTACAGGATTTTTTGGCGGCGCCACCGTAGAAATTGTGAAGCGATTAAGAGAGGCGGCCGATGGAAAGCTAAAGATCAAGGCCTCGGGGGGTATCAGAACTCTGGCCGACACGGAAGCCCTAATAATGGCCGGAGCGGATAGAATCGGCTCTTCGGCTTCAGTGAAGATTATGAAGGAATATCAACAGCGACATCGGCTATGAATGTCCCTTTGAGCCAATGAGTAAGAGATAAAGGTTAACAGGATGGTTGCTTCGGATAAAGAGCAGGAGATTCGTCGACCCCACATCGGGGTGGTTTTCAAATGTTGCCGGATTTATTCGCGAATTTATCTCAACAAAAAGAGAGACGCCTTTGTTGGGTGGTGTCCCAAATGCACCGCCAAATTGGTGGTAAAAGTCTCTCCCACCGGTTCGGATAGCAGATTTTTCTGTGCGGAATAACCAATGGCCTTGCTAAAACCAAAGATTGTCGTGGTCCCCTTGGGTGAAGTGGATTTTATGATGATAAACCGTCTGGCCACCAACATCGGTCCGATCTACGGGCGCTCCGTGGATATTCTTAAGGGAATGAAAATACCGGAGGAGGCCTATAATGTTATCCGCAACCAGCATTATGCCACTATCATTCTCAACAAATTAGAGCGAACCAAGACCAGTCCAAGGGAACTTGTTCTGGGAGCATGCGAGGAAGATATCTATCTGCCCGATGAGCCATATATCATAGGTTATTCCGATACCAGTTCCGGGACGGCGATTGTTTCATTATACCGTATTCGTCAGGAATTCTATGGACTGCCGGAAGATGAAATGAAAATCTATAGTCGCCTATTCAAGCAGTCCATTCATCAGTTGGCTCATCTTATGGATATGACCAGTTGCCGAAATCCCCGATGCGTCAATTATTACAGTCAAGATATGATGGACATCGATAACAAAGGGGAACGATTTTGCGACATCTGCAAACGACAGCTGGTTGAAAAGAAATAGAGATGGCATGAACCTTATCCAGACTCTCGAATCATTCAAGAACGATCCGGCCATTAGCCCCAATATCGCCCGCTGGGAAATAATTCCGGCGCGGGAAGGAAAGTATCAAGATTTCCCTGACTATTTGGCTCCCCATCTGGTTGCCATTTTAAAAAAACGCGGAATTGACAAACTTTACTCCCATCAACGGGAGGCCATTGATTCGATCACCGCCGGGAACGATACCGTCATCGTTACGCCGACGGCATCGGGGAAAACATTTTGTTATAACCTGCCGGTTATTAATGCCATAATGAACAACAAATCGGCCCGGGCGCTGTATCTTTTTCCCACCAAGGCGCTCGCGCAGGATCAATTGGCCGAATTAACCGGCTTAATCGATAAACTGGATATTGATATTAGAACCTACACTTTTGATGGCGACACCCCTCAGACCGCCCGGCGGCTTATCCGGTCGGCCGGGCATATTGTTGTCACCAACCCCGATATGCTTCATGCCGGCATATTGCCACATCACACCAAATGGATTAAGCTGTTTGAAAATCTGCAATATGTGGTAATTGACGAGATCCATCACTATCGGGGGATATTTGGCTCACATTTGGCTAATGTTATACGGCGCCTAAAACGAATTTGCGAATTTTATGGTTCTCACCCCGTTTTTATTATCTGTTCGGCCACTATTGCCAATCCCGACGAGCTGGCGGAGAAAATTATTGGCCGCCAGGTGAACCTGTTTGACAATAACGGCGCCCCGGCCGGTGAAAAACATTTTATAATCTACAACCCACCGGTTATTAACCGACAATTGGGTATCCGCAAATCGGCGCTGAACGAATCGCTGATATTGGCGGAGAGGTTTATCAATAATAAAATCCAAACCATAATATTCGCCCAGTATCGGCTTCAGGTGGAAATACTTCTGACTTACCTGCGAGAATCCTTTGCCAAGCCATTCGGAAGAAATATTAAAGTAGCCGGGTATCGCGGCGGATACCTTCCCAACCAGCGACGAGAAATAGAGGCCGGCCTTCGTTCCGGTGAAATTACCGGCGTGGTTTCAACTAATGCGTTGGAGCTTGGTATTGATATTGGAGCGCTCGATGTTTCTATTATCTGCGGCTACCCCGGCTCAATATCTTCCGTCTGGCAGCAGGCCGGACGGGCTGGACGCCGATCGGGAAGTTCGGTAACCATTTTTGTCGCCAACAGCTCGGCCATCAATCAATTTCTGGCCAAGCATTCTTCCTATCTGCTTAGTAAAACGCCCGAGATGGGAATAATTGATCCTGATAATCTTATAATCAGCGCCAATCATATCAAATGTGCCAGCTTTGAACTTCCTTTCCAAAAAAGCGAGCTATTCCGCCCTGACGGTACCGCTGAGGTTCTCGACTATCTTGAGGCACAAAACATTCTCCGCCAGACCGGTGGCAAATATTATTGGTCATCGGAGATATATCCGGCCGAACAGGTATCACTCCGGAGCGCCTCCCCGGATAATTTTGTTATACTCAACCAGTCAGATAACAACCATGTTATTGGCGATGTCGATTATTATTCGGCGTCGATATTTCTGCATCCCGAAGCGATTTATCTTCACGACGCCAATCAATATCAGGTGACACAACTTGACTGGGAAGGCAAGAAGGCCTATGTCAAGGAGGTAGCGGTTGATTATTATACTGATGCTGAAACCAAATCGGACCTGAAAGTCCTTTCGGTAACCAATGAGAAGCATGTCAATGATGCCATTCTTTCCTGGGGCGAGGTTACCGTAACCATGGTGATGGTGTTATTCAAGAAAATCAAATTCCACACTCAGGAGAATGTCGGATCGGGAAACCTTCTCATGCCGGAATTGGAGCTTCACACCAATGCCTTTTGGTATGCTTTTCCGGGGGACATCAGATTTCGTGTTCAATTAGAGGGTGAATCCTTCGGCGGGGCTTTGCGCGGATTGGCCAATCTACTGGGGAAAATTGCACCCTTATGGGTGATGTGCGACCCGCATGATTTGCGCTCGATTTCGCAGGTTCGTTCGCCATTCAGCGAACTCCCCACCATTTATATATATGAGAATATTCCCGAGGGAGTCGGTTACTCCGAAAAACTTTTCAATATATCTGATGATTTACTCCGCGCCTGTCTGGAGCAAGCGGAGCACTGCCCCTGCCAGGGGGGATGCCCATCGTGTGTCGGCCCGGAGATGGAAGTCGGCGAGCAGGGAAAAGAGGGAACCGGTCGGCTACTCAAATATATGCTTGGTTACCCGCAGTAATTGATTTGCTCTGGGGCAGATGTGGACTCGCCGCGGCGAGCAGCCCACAGAACGGGCAGACTTTAGGGCTTGTTGAAAAAGTCCCCAAAAAGGGAAAAAGCATACTTCCGAGAAAAATGTCATTGGTATTGTCATCCCCGACTCGATCGGGGATCCAGAAAAAGTTCCGTAAGTGCTGAATAATCAATGAATTCTGGATTCCCCGCCGCGGCGGGGAAAGACAGGAAAAGAGCAGCAATGACAGATTTGAATATTGAGTGGAACATACATAAGGTTTTTTTCCATAACATACACTTTTTCAACAGGCCCTAAAGTCTGCCGCGCACATCAGCAGTGCCTTTTATATTGTCATGCTGGATTTGATCCAGCATCCAGAGATTTGTTTTTATGAAAAATGTCGGGTTTCTCATTTTTCGCCTGCGGCGAATCATTCGGAACACCGACCTATGGTCTGCCTGTCTGCGCGGAAAAATCAAAACTCCAGGCATTAGGTAATATCGTTATACAAGTCCCGCCACTGCGGATTGAATTTTTCAATGAGTTCTATTTTCCACTTTCTTTTCCAGAATTTCAATTGCTTTTCTCTGGTTATGGCCGCGGCGATATCTCCCGAAGTTTCATAGCAAACAAGATGATGCACATTGTATTTCTTCGTAAAACCTTCTATCAATCAATTTCTATGTTCATAGACTCTTCGTACAAGGTTATTTGTAACGCCGATATACAAGGTACCATTTTTCTTACTGGCAAGGATATAGACAAAATAGGTCATTTATCCCAATATAATGCATTTTCTGGATCCTGGCTTTCGCCAGGATGACATCTATTGGGCATTTTGATTTTGGGGCCGATTGATTGAATTCAAGCAGATTGTCTATCACCCCAAGCGTATCAATTGTCGTAGTTTCCCTTATATTGTCATGCTGGACTTAATCCAGCATCCAGGGGGGAGGGGGAGATAGGGAAATAATTGAATGAGTGCTAAAATTGGCGATACAGTATGTTCAATTAATCCCATCCGTCGGATGCGGTACCAATTTCTGCCGCGTGCAAAAAACCTCAAATATGCTACGGGCAGACTAAAGTCTGCCGCGCACATCAGCAGTGCCTTTTATATTGTCATGCTGGACTTAATCCAGCATCCAGGGGGAAGGGAGATGGGGGAATAATTAAATGGGTGCGAAAATTAGAAAGATGTCGGGTTTCTCATTCTTCGCCTGCGGCGAATCATTCGGAACACCGACCTACGGCCTTGCGCTGGGGCAGATGTGGACTCGCCGCGGCGGGCCGCCCACAGACTAAAACTTTCACACCCCCAAACAAGTTTGGGGGTGCCACCCATTAAACAGCAAATTTCAAACGGGCAGACTAAAGTCTGCCGCGCACAAAAAGCCCCCCTTAAAAAACGGAAAATTTGAAATACTTGCGGGGATTTTTTTCGATGTCGGAGACAAGGCTCTCCACACGGATAATGAGATGCTTCACCTCCTGATACAACGAATCATCCCGAACCAGCGCTCCGGCGGAACCCTCGCCCCTTTCCACCCGCGCCAGAATCGAATCAATCCGCCCGGTGGATGAGCGAAGATTATCATAAAGCGCGGGATCGGAAATAAATTTGCCGGCGGTGCCGGTCTTGGAATTTATCTGGCCGGTAATATCGGCCAGATTCTTTGAAGCCTTTTCCACCGACGATATCAGCCGTTCCTGATTTTGCTGAAGATCTTTCACCAAAGAAGTTAAGGAAGTGACCAATTTGGTCATCTCGTAATAGAGGGTATCATTGGCGAATAATTTGCCGGCGGTTCCCTCGCCCCGTTTTAGCTGGCCGGTTAATTCCGTCAAATTATCCGATAGCTTACGGGCGCTGGACATAGCTTTTTGCCCTTCAGAAATCATGGCCACCGCATCGGCGGAGGAGATGGTTTGAATGGTACCACCCGGTTCCAATTGAGGCAGGGTTAATGTTCCCGGAATGATTTCAACATATTTATCTCCCAGAAAACCGATGTTTCCCAGCTTTACGGCGGCATTGGTGGTAATCATATTGCATATCTCTTTTTTGACCCGTATCTTAATCTCAATCTGGCGCACCGAATCAAGATTGACAAACTTAATCAGGGTTACATTGCCGATTTCCACACCGGAAATCCATACCGGCGCACCGCTAACCAAGCCATTGACATTGGTAAAATAGGCCCGATAACTGACTTTGGAATCAAAGATAGAAGTTCCTTCACCGGAAAATGACACCCAGAGAAGGATTGCCAGCGCAAAAACCACCAGCACCCCAACTTTTATCTCTCCCCATTTAATTCTATTAGTCCGCTTCATTAGTAACCTCAATTAAATAAAACCATTTTTTAAGATATTAGCAACCAATTCTCTACGGGGGTTAAATAATTATGAAGTTCAAAACCTGCCCGGCAATGGGAATCCAGTAAGCAAAAATGCCTGACTGACAAAGATTTGGATAGGATAGATAGACTCGATTTGACAGGTCTGGTCAGGAGCCTCTCTAAAAATAATAAAAGGCGGCGTATGAAAGGCCGCCTCTATATGCCCCAAAAAAGCATTATCATTAAGTCTGGAACAGATATTGCAATTTCATAAAAAATTGGCGTGAAGTCATTTTCCAAGTGGTGGGAATATCCCTCTGGTGGAGTCCCCATCTCTGAATAGGAGCTATATCGCCAATGGCATAGTCTGAGCCTAAATAAAAAACGGAAAAGGAATTCAATCTAAAAGTCATCAGAGGGTCAATATTCCAGGCTCGGTAAAAATCATCATACTGCACTACCAAACGGAGAGAGAGCTCCTTGGTGGCTTGAAATTGAACTCTTGTTCGAGAAATATATCCATTGTAGTATCTTCCACCATTCTCAATATTGGTCATGCGGGAGAAATTAAAATTGGGTTCAATGGTAATTCTGCCAAATGGCTTTAAATTTAGGGCGGCGTTGATATTTGTATAATTTCCTTTTCCCATCGCATCATAAAAAATATCCCGACCCCGCCCAAAATAAATATCCATTCCGATATTCTTACCGATAATGGCGGTAATTTCCGCCGAGGCATCGAAAAGGCCGTCAAATCTCTGTAATTGATAATATCGGGTGGCTCTATTGTATCCAATGTCAAAGGCTGCTTGAGCAAAGTTCAACTGCCCGTCAAGATCAACAAAGGTTCCATTATTTTCCACATGGCCGTCAAAATCCCATCGATTGAATTTTGATATCCCCCATCTCAATTGCTGTAAAATACCCCTGTTGAAATAGAAAGTGTATGAGGTAGACGGATTAAGTGTTCGATTATTGATGACCGGGTCATACCCGGTCGTGGTCCGATAGGCGGGACTTATTTGGTTGTAATCAATCATAAAATTCCAGCTCCGCGCATTACGACAGAATCTTGTTATAAGGGCCTCACCATAATATGATTCCCCGTCAAGAGCAATGGTATGCTGGCCATTATCAAAGGTGGTATCGATATTTTGAGCCGCGAAATCAGCGACATAATCGGCCGTGAGGGCGGGGTTATTCAACTCTTTGGTATAGCTCCCAATAAACTGATAATCAAAAGCATAGTTTTTTGAAAGTCTCAGCCGCCCATCAAGACTGAGAATTGAGCCGACCCCGTCATTCTCAAAGCGCCGATCGGTCAGCATAAAACCTACCCGCGAGCTTCCCCCAAATGCTCTTGAACCCCTCAGGACATTGACGGTGCTCTTGCCGACATCTATAGGCGGAAGACTGCTTTGATTTAAGGGAACTATATATGGACTATTCTCATCACGGGCGATAAGAAACCCCAAAGCATTACCCCTTACGCGTCCTGTCAATTTGGCGGTATATTGCGGATTATTCACCGAACGGGTATAGAAGGAATTAAACATGGTGCGGAATATGTCACTGCCTTCTTGAAAATAGGGGCGTCTTTCCGGATACATCAGAGCTATGGTTGAATTGACCGCAATCTGAGCGGCATCGGCCTCAATCTGACTGAAATCAGGATTATAGGCGGCCTCAATGGTCACATCCGAGGATATGGAATATTTCCCGCCCAGAGATAGTTCCCCTCTGGCATCGGCATTTTTAAATTCTACATCTTTGGAAGGGAGGCCATGAAGTTCTCCTGATTGGCTGGCCACAAAGGACGGAAGAAATTCTATTCCTTTCCCCGAATGTACATTCTGAATACCCTCCATTGTTCCCCATTGACAGGGCCAGCACTGTTCATTGCGATCGTAGGCGGCCCATGAATATTGATAGGCACTTTCCCGCGGACGGTTGCGCCAGAAGTCCATTCTCCATGTCTGCATCTCTTTATTGGGAAAGCGCAGGCCGGCAAATGGAATCGCTATTTCCACCTGATAACCGGAATCAGTTCTCTGCGCGGCCGATTCCCAAATCAAATCATAGCCCTGATCTTCATCTCCAAGGCTCGACCAAAGGCCATCTTTCTGGATACCATAAGGATTCACAAAAAACTCATATGCCCATGTCCCAGTACCATAGGTATCAATCAAGACTATAACAGCATCATTACCAAACCATTGATCACGTTGGCTCATTGTGGCGCGAATGGTCTTAGGGTCATCGTGGCAGACATAGGCTATGTATATTTTGCTATCATCATAAGTAACACATACTTCCGTGGCAACGGCCGGAACCGTGTTATCACCTGGGCCACGCTCAATAAAATTATCAGTCCGGGCGGCCGCTTTCCACCCCAGATCATCCAATTTGCCATCTATATTAATTGAGCCATTGGACTTGGATATCTTTAAATTGGGACGAAAAACCGGCTGCGATGTTCCCATAGACGGCAATGGCATTAAGAAGGCAACTATCCCTATCATTATAGGAGAAAGCTTTATCAGAGTTTTTAAACAGATGAGGCTCTTCATATATATTCCCCTCTATGTCCTATTTCGTAAAAGTTTCCATGCAATTACAGAGAAAGAAGGGATGAGTCGGATTATATAACCTAACAGCACGGGCAGATACTTTCTTTCTAACCATATGACTAACTTTAGTTACGAAAAAACATTTTATAGGTTTCAACGGGGAAAGAAATATTTATTTATTTTATGAATTATTTTTGTCGCCCGGATTGGACGGGACGGCAAATGAAGTGATATATGAAATTCTATCTCTAAAGGGGCTTAAAAACTCCTCCACTCGCGGTTCGCTTGAATGTCGGAGCTGCTCAAAATCGCCATCGAAAGCAACCTCGCCGGCACTGATGATAATAAACCTTTTGGCCATTTGAAAAGCATCGGTTATTTGGTGAGTTACCACAATTGAGGTAACATTTTCCATTTGGGACAATCTATTGATAAGACTGATGACATTTTCGGTTGCCTGCGGATCAAGGCCGGTGGTTGGCTCATCATAGAGCATAATTTTGGGATTGGTCGAAAGCAGAGCTCGGCCGATAGCCACCCGTCTCTGCATACCACCGGATAATTCATCCGGCAAACGGTCGATTATGTCATCGGCTAAACCGACAAAGCCAAGCATCTGCTTGACTTTCTCTTCAATTTCCTCCGGGCTCATTTTGGAATATTCGAAAAGATAGAAACCAACATTTTCGCCGACCGACATTGAGTCAAATAAGGCCCCATCCTGAAAAACCATACCGATCCGCTTGCGAATTTCCCGCATCTGTTTTTCCCTCACTCCACAGATATCCTGATTATCGACCAATATCCGGCCGCTATCGGGGCGAATGAGCCCGAGTATCAAGCGCAAGATAGTTGATTTTCCGGAGCCGGAGTGCCCCATAATAACTCGTGATTCGCCGGAGGGAATCTCGAAAGTAATGTTCTTGAGTATCTGCTTACCGTCTATCGAGTAGTTGATATTTCTGAAAGCGATCATAGGTAGCCTTTCAGAAAGGAAAAGACAACCTTGGTAATGATGAAATTGGTAATAAGAATGGTGATGGAAGCAATCATCACTGATTCGGTTGTCGCTCGCCCCACACCCTTGGTCCCTCCCTCAGCGGTAAATCCTTTATAGCAGGAAATGAAACCTATGACGAAAGCATAGACAAACGGTTTTAGAATTCCAATAAAGAGATTGCCGAAATCCAATTTTTCTTTTACGGCGGTCCAATAGGTGGTTGAAGTAATATGTGAGATAAAGATAGCAATAAGCCAGGCGCCAAAAATTGCGATAACATCGCAAACAATCGTTAAAATTGGGAGCATAATTATCAGAGAAATCAGTCGCGGTGCCGCCAGTTTCCTCACCGGGTCGATGCCGAAAGCAATCAAGGCATCGAGCTGATTGGATGATTTCATGGCGCCGATTTCAGCTGTTATT
>JAPLUS010000352.1 GCA_026397495.1 Candidatus Zixiibacteriota bacterium
ATAACATTTTATTTTCTTTTTTAAGCCCGCTTCGAAGGTATATAAAGGTTTCCAACCAAGTTGTGATTCGATATAAGAAGAATCGATAGCATAACGGCGGTCATGCCCCGGCCGGTCCTTAACAAAGGAAATGAGCTTCTCCTTGGGTTCACTGCCATCAGCCAGGATCTCATCAATTATCCGGCAAATTATTTTAACAAGCTTGATATTCTCAATTTCGTTATGCCCTCCGATATTATAAGTCTCTCCTCTATGACCTTTGTGAAAAACAAGATCAAGGGCGCGACAATGATCTTCTACATATAGCCAATCGCGAATATTTTTCCCATCACCATAGATCGGCAAGGCCAGACCGGCACAAGCGTTTCTTATTACCAAAGGAATAAGCTTTTCCGGAAATTGATAGGGGCCATAATTGTTGGAGCAATTGGTCGTAACGGTATCAAGTCCATAGGTTTTATAATAAGCCCGCGCCAGATGATCGCTGGCGGCTTTGGACGCTGAGTAGGGAGAATTGGGATTATAAGAACTGGCTTCCGTAAAAGCCCCTATCTCGCCCAGAGAACCATATACTTCATCGGTCGATACATGATGGAACCTGAAGCCGCCATTCTGAATCGCTTTTCTTCGGGCCAACTCCAGAAGATTGAAGGTGCCAATAACATTGGTATAAATAAATTCCGTAGGCCCGACAATCGATCGATCAACGTGCGATTCCGCGGCGAGATGAATGACTCCATCAACATCATATTTATCAAAGCATTCCCGCAGCCGTTCAAAATCGCAGATACTGGTCTTCTCAAATTTATAATTGGGTTCATTTTCAATGGCGGTAAGATTGAAGAGATTTCCCGCGTAAGTAAGGCAATCAACATTAATAAAAAGATATTGGGGATATTTGGGAACCATATAAAGCAAAAAATTGGAGCCTATAAATCCTGCTCCTCCGGTAACGATTATCCGTTTTTCAAATTTATCTTGATCCTTCATACTCTAAAAATAACCTCAGGTAACCGATGCTAAAGTAAAGCTAATATAACTTCCATAGGCGATAAACTCAAGAAACTATTTCCCCTTGGAACTATTCCGGGCATCTATTTTTCAGCTATGATACTTTGCCTTTTACCGCTGTTTTGAAAAATTCATATACAAAACCCCAGCCAAGTCCAAAATGAATGGCCAGGTAGATAATGGGCAAAATCGGCAGATACCTCAAATCCTTTTTGAAAGATATCAAAATGGAAAAAACCAAAACGACGGAAACATAGAGACTAATAAGTGCAAGAAAAGAATAGAGCGCCGATTGAGAAATAATTGCCGCAATTCCCAGGAAAAGAGAGCCAACCGTCAACAAGGATGGCAAAAGAGCAGCGGGAGAAATCGTCTCCGGATATTTTTTAGCCAACCGGAACCGCCCTCTACCATATCGCATCATCTGTCGAAATAGCCCGCCTATTGTGGAGCGCGGATAATAGAATACCGCCAATTTCATTGATGTGAATGATTTATATCCTTCCTTCGCGACTCTATAGTTGAATTCAACATCCTCACAAGCATCGAAATTCTCATCAAAGAACCCCGCTTTGTCAAAAACCTCTCTTTTATATGAAGCGCCCGAGCTGGTAGGATTAACAAAAATATCTTCATCCGTGTAAATCGTGGAATCAGAACCATGCCCTATAATCGATCGCCTTGCCAGGGCCACGGCCTTCTGGAAAAAACTATTATCGGGGGTCTCAAGAAATTGCGGGCGACTCAGAACCGAAACTTCTTTTTCCTGCATTAACGCCACGGTATTTTTTAGAAGCTGTTTATTGTCAAGATAAACATGGCCATCGATAAAGATAATAATATCCCCGGTGGCATTTCTGACACCGATATTCCGGGCCGCTGATGATAATTTCCGGGGGTTACAGAATAGATTTATTCGAGAATCCCTTTTAGCCAACTCGGATACAAGAGAAACCGAATCATCATCGGATGCCCCATCCACGACCAAAACCTCAAGCTTATCAGCGGGATATTCCTGATCCAGGATGAATCCAATAGTTGAGACAATGTATTTTGCCTCATTTCTTATGGGAAGAATGACAGATATCTTTGGCAGATTATTCATCGGTTGTCCTTGCATCAAAAAATACCTATCCTTTCCGGAGATTTCTTCTTTTAAATTTATAACAAAATAA
>JAPLUS010000162.1 GCA_026397495.1 Candidatus Zixiibacteriota bacterium
CAACCGCCCGGCCCATGGATGCTTTTTCCGTTCGTTATCAAAAGGGGAAATTCCTTTTTACTTACCAATTGGGTCAATTGGATATATTTAAGTCCGGCGATTCCTCCAGCTGTTTTGAAAATCGTTTTTTCGCCGGACATAGACTTGATATAGAATTATCAAAAAATCTAAATATAGGTTTATTTGAGACCATAATTTTTGGCGGGTCCGGCCGACATATCGAACTAACCTATTTAAACCCTCTAATATTTTTTCACTCGATTCAGCTCAATGGACAAGCCGATGACAATACCTTTTTAGGATGTGATGCGGGCTATTACATAGGCAACAAGCATAAGATATATGGCCAACTATTGATAGATGATATACAAATCGAAAAGAAAAGCGTTGGGGATAAAGAGCCAAATGAAATCGGGTATTTAATCGGTTTTCAGTCGCTTGGGCTATTTTTGTCCTTTGACCTGCAGGGGGAATACCTGAAGATTACCAATCGGACATATAATCAGAAATATTTGCGAAACCGTTATATTAACCGGGGAGAATTAATCGGGCATAATTTTGGTTCGGATGGAGATCGGTTTACATTTTCACTTATCAGATGGTTTAAATATAGCGGCAGATTGGCGCTGGATTTGGCCTACGAACGACGCGGTGAGGGCGGATATGATAGCCCTTGGACTGAACCGTGGAGAAACATGACCGTCAATTATAATGAACCGTTTCCAACCGGAACCGTCGAGAAAAAAATGTCAGGTTCTCTCGGGTATGCCGAATTTGTCGGAGGCCATATTTACTACGATTTTAAGCTGGGAATTTCATCTTATCAGAATTTTAATCATATCCAAGCAAAGAAAAGGACGACTCCCTCGTTCGCTTTCCGCATTTCACTTCTCCTCTCGACTCTGCTAAACATCGGCTAATAGCATAGATTCCGCATTTCTTTTTCGGTCCTCGACTCGCAAAACCCTTCGGGATTTTGCGCTACTATGTCCAGATCCAAAATATAACGTAGGTCAAAATCCCGAAGGGTTTTGACATTGGTTCAAAGCATTGACGAAGAGCTTCCCGCGCAGTCAGTCCGCCTACGGCTAATGAAGTAGTGTGAATTCTTTCGTGCAAATCTTGTCCTCGACTTTTGATCGGGGATATTTATATTAGATAAATAAGATTAATGGGAATATTGTTTAACCTTAACTATGGAGGATATGTCCTTTAATCAATTCACACAACCTTCTTGACGGAATCAACCGTTCGGTAATATTATTTATGATTTGATACGAATCATTGAAAGCAGTATCTTAAAATGGTGTGGTCAGAATGGAAAATCTATGAAACCTTTAGGATGAAGTTTTATGACCGAACTTGCAGGAAATAAAGAAGTAATTCATTGGCCGACTTTCTTAAAAGCCTATGTCAAATCAATGCGCCTCTACTATGCGTTTGTCACTGGGATAGCAGGTTGGATTGGCGTTTCTTTTTATGATTTTTGTGCACCGGGACGGACTGATTACTTTCGTAAAACCGCCATCCTCTTATTGCTATTTTTAAGCTGGGGTATAAACCAAATTATTAACGACTTCCTTGGATTGCCGGAAGATCGTGTGAATGCTCCTCGTCGACCTATGGTTACGGGAGAATTGCAGCCTATCCTTGCGCTTAAGGTATCAATAATTCTTTTGCTTGGAGTCATATTCGTAACCTGGTTTCTAAGCCCCTGGGCAACAATACCCCTATTGGCAGGCATCTTATTGAATGTGTTTTACGAATATGCGAAAGGTTGGTCTATCTTTGGCAACGTTGTTTTTGGACTTTCTATTTCCATGTGCACTGTTTATGGATTTCTAGCCTCGGGACCGCCGCCAGTTCCTGTCATTACCACAAATCGGGTGAGTGTTGTTTTACTGGTCGCTATTCTTAACGGCGTGATGACATACTTCACCTATTTTAAAGATTACGAAGGTGATCGCATCGCTGGAAAACGCACATTTATTGTGCATCATGGTTTGCAAGTTTCGCGGTTTGCAGGAGTCCTGGGAGCTTTCCTTCCTACTGGCGCCTTTTTCTTTTTTCTCTTAATTGATTGGATATCAAAGGAAGACATTCTCTACTCAAGGGATTTCGTATTTTGCGGACTAATGACCATTTTTCTTCAGCTTTGGACAGCCGTACTCTTTTTCCGACATCCCTATGGTGAACGAACTTATTTCAGCTTAGTCACCAATATTCGGGCCTGTGTTGCCGGACAGATTGCCCTTATTGCCATATTTAATGGAAGCCTGGCATTGTACCTTTTCTCCGCGAGCTACGTATTTATTGGATTCCTTTTTGATCTCTATAAGGACTCAAAATCATAATGACGAAATCAAAACGATTCATAACCGGATTCAAAAAACTGCTGCTTTACAAGCGGATCGCTTTACACGTAGCTTGCGTATATGCTCTCAAGCCGAAAAGCTTCCATTGGTCACCGATAGCTTACGTTCGTTTTTTAGCACGCGCTTTGCGTCTCTTGCTCATTTTTCGGCATCATAAAGCTGTGCGTGTTTTCAATGGTTATAAAATTGACCTTTATTTGCCAGCCTATCCTTCCCGCTCTTTTTTCTATGCGCTTGAAGGCAAGCTGTTGAAATATCCGCCTCGCCCTGTCACTGTTGTATTCTCTATGACAAAAGTCTGCGCTTACAAATGC
>JAPLUS010000374.1 GCA_026397495.1 Candidatus Zixiibacteriota bacterium
GCATCGTCTTTATAGCTACCATCATTTTCTCATAGCAACTGCTTTCAAGCAATTTGACAGCTTCGGAGAGAAGGTCTATTTTATCCAATTGTTCGTCTTGAAAAATGACAGCGGCGCCATTTTGGGCAAAGGCCATAGCATTTTTTCTCTGATGATCACCGGCCGCATAAGGATAAGGGATTAAAATCGCCGGCAATCCGGCGGCGGCAATTTCGGCCAGAGTGAGTGCTCCGGCTCGGGCTATAATCATGTCAGCGGCGGCATAGGCCATTTCTATTTTTTCAGTAAAGGGAAAGAGGGCGCGGCTCGATACCTTGCCGCCCGCTTGCGCGGCTACATCCTTATAATCCCTTTCCCCTGTTTGCCATATTACTCGATACCCATCCCTCAAATTATTCAGATTCCTTAGAATATTCCGATTAATAGCCAAGGCTCCCTGACTCCCCCCTAAAATCAGAATAACCTTCCCGTTGTCATTGAATTGGAAATGGGTTCGCCCTTCCACCTTGGAAATTTTACCAATTGCATCTTTAACCGGATTACCGGTTTCAATGGCTCGGCATTTTCTGCTGAGGTAATTCGCTGCGGCGCCGAAGCCAAGGAATACTCGATCTACCCTTGAAGCCAGTTTACGAGTCGTTAGCCCGGGATAGGAATTTTGCTCCTGAATTACGCACGGCTTGTTTATTATAAGGGCGGCCAAAATCACCGGCCCCATTACATAGCCGCCCGTACCGATAACAAGGTGGGGGTGAAATTTATTGATAAGAATAAGCGATTTAACTACGGCGGCAACCAGAAGGAAAGGCACCATCAAATTATAAAGCGATAACGAGCGTGACATTCCTCGGACATTGATTAATGCCAATGGATATCCTAATTTCTCTTTAATCCGGTATTCGAGGCCGCGCCGAGTTCCGACAAATATGAAATCGGCGGCGTATTCCGGTTCCAAACGGGCTTTAAGCTTCTTGGCTATAGCTATAGCTGGGAACAGATGTCCTCCGGTACCGCCTCCGGCAAATATGACTTTCATTTGTCTCATCGGATCATCATCCCCTTCCGTTTCGAAAGATTGAGCAAGACGGCAATAGCCGCAATTGATCCCAAAAGCGCCGACCCCCCATATGACAAAAGCGGCAGAGGAATTCCCGTAGTCGGCAAAAGCGATGTTACCACTCCCATATTGATTAAAACGGCCACCGATAGCGAGACCGTCATTCCCATGGCGAGCAAATATCCAAAACGGTCAGGTTGATAAAGAGCGATTTTTATTCCGCGCCAAATAATGATGTAAAAAAGAGAAAGAATTATCACCAGCCCAATAAAACCGAACTCCTCTCCGATAGACGCAAAGATGAAGTCAGTATGAGGATAAGGGAGGAAAAAAAGCTTTTGCCGTCCATTCCCCAGTCCGGCACCAAAAATATTACCGGCGCCCAAAGTCAAAACGGCCTGTTTGATTTGATAACTTCCCAGCAGTGGATCGGCGATAGCGGATAGATAATCAATGACACGATCTTTCTTATACCCCAGAATAAAGACCATGAAAGAGGCCAGTCCTGCCAGGGGAAGTATGAGCAGACTCAAATGATACAATCGTATTCCGGCCAGAAAAAAGATGGTCAGAACCGTAAGAGTTATGGTTAAGGCTGACCCCAATCCGGGTTCTAAAATTATTAGAATCAGTCCAGCGCCAATCAGGGGCGCGTACGGCAAGAGAATTTGTTTTAAGTTCTCAAGTTCCCTCTTTTTCTGCGACAGAGAGAAAGCCAGATAGTAGATTATCATCATTTTAAAAATCTCAGAAGGTTGAATGGTAAGCGGCCCAAGGAAAATCCAGCGATGCGACCCGTTTCGCGCCGGCATTATAAATACCACCATCAGCAGTAGGAGCGTCAGAAATAAAAGTGGTACGGAGTAAGCCGCATTTTTCTTCAGGTCAAGCTTGAGAACACCCCAAGCCGCAAGGCAAGCAATAACCAGCCATATAATTTGCCTTTGTAGAAAGTAGAGATGGGAACCAAATCTACTCTGGGCCATAACGGACGAGGAAGAATAGACCATCACCAAACCAATTACTATTAGAATCAGGGCGCAATAAAACAGAATTTTATCCATATTTAATTAGTTCCAACTCTATCTTTCATAGAGCCGCTATTCCGCAGAAATAAAACCATTTCTTTGAAGGTATTTCCTCGATGCTCAAAATTCTTAAACATATCGAAGCTGGAGCAGGCTGGGGATAATAGGACTGTCTCCCCGGGTAAAGCGGCTTTGAAAGCTCTCTGCACCGCCTCCTCCATAGTTCCCGCAAATTGAACAGGAAAAGCTCGGCCCAGCGTCTCGAACATTTTCTCTTTGGCTTCACCAATCAGAATTATCTCTTTTATTTTACCAATGCCGTATTCAATAATCGGCTGATAGCTTCCTCCTTTATCCCGTCCTCCAGCAATCAGACAGATGGGGGTGTCAATAGAACGGAGGGCATAGCAAACGGAATCAACATTTGTCGCCTTGGAGTCATTCACAAATCTGATACCGGCGACAGTTCCGGCATCTTCCAGGCGATGCGCCACTCCCGGAAAACTCCGCAGGGTTTGAGCTATCATCTCCGGTCTAATACCGAGTAGAAGAGCCGCCAGGGAAGCGGCCGCGGCATTTTGAAGATTATGCGGCCCGGGGATACGAATTTCCCCGGCCTTGATAATAGTCTGTTCTTTTCCGTCCACAATACCGACCAGTGACTCTCCCCTCTTGAAGACCCCGGGTGGTATCACGCGGGCAGTGGAGAAAAAGATTTTCTGTGCCTTGGTATCTATATTATTTTTGTCGATGACCGTATCATCG
>JAPLUS010000421.1 GCA_026397495.1 Candidatus Zixiibacteriota bacterium
CTCAGAATGAAAAAATAGTTGTTATCGACCAGATTAATTTACCGGAAGCAAAAACCAAACAGATGAGCTCTATCTTGGATAAACTTGGACTGGAACGGAAGAAGTGCCTTCTGCTGGATGAGGGTGAAAATCGGAATCTGGTTCTTTCACTTCGGAATCTGCAGAAGGTAAGGTATTCAAGAGCGCTTTTGGCCAATACCTATGATATTGTTAATGCCGATATATTATTACTGACCAGAGCTGGTTTGACCAAAGTTGAGGAGGTATTT
Organism: Candidatus Zixiibacteriota bacterium; assembly: GCA_026397495.1. Classification (GTDB taxonomy): domain Bacteria; phylum Zixibacteria; class MSB-5A5; order GN15; family PGXB01; genus JAPLUS01. Next base: position 270 of record JAPLUS010000421.1, read on the forward strand.
TCCTCATGAAGGAATCGCGTAATCTCTTACAGCTTCACCTGATGACTGAGAAATCAACGCGGCTTAAAGAATCAAATAATGTTTATGTTTTTCGCGTTGCCAAAGACGCCAATAAGCATGAGATCAAAGCCGCCGTAGAGAAGGTTTTTAGGGTGAAAGTTGATTCGGTCCGGACAATGATAGCGCCGGATAAGCCGAAGCGGATGGGTCGTTTTGAAGGCCGGACTGTTTCATGGAAAAAGGCCCTTGTCAGATTGAAAAAAGATCAACGAATATCCGCTTTTGAGAATGTTTGAGAATTGAGTAATAGGATAGATTATGGCTATAAAGAAATTTAAACCAGTGACTCCCTCGCAAAGATTTAGGACGGTACCAACCTTTGAAGAGATTACCTCTACCAAGCCGGAAAAAAGTCTCTTGGTCGCTCTGCGGAAAAGCGGGGGGCGCAACAATAATGGCCACGTAACGGCGCGTCATCGCGGCGGCGGACATAAGCGCTTTTATCGCATGATCGATTTCAAACGGAATAAACATGATATTCCCGCAAGGGTGGCTTCCATAGAGTATGATCCTAATCGTTCGGCCTATATTGCCTTATTGCACTATGTTGATGGTGAAAAACGATATATCCTGGCTCCGGAAGGTCTGACCGTCGATACTATGATAATGGCCGGAGAAAAAGCGGAAATTAGAATCGGCAATGCTTTGCCGGTTGGCTTGATGCCTCTCGGGACTTTTACGCATTGCGTAGAGATGTTTCCCGAAAAAGGTGGTCAAATAGCACGCGGAGCCGGAACCTATGCTCAGCTGGCCGCTAAAGAGGGAGATTTTGCTCACCTAAAAATGCCTTCCGGAGAGATTCGTCTGGTTAATAAGGCATGTTATGGTACAATCGGCCAAATTGGCAATGTCGAACACAAAAATATCTCATGGGGTAAAGCGGGAGCGGCTCGCTGGCGTGGTTGGCGTCCAAAGGTTCGCGGTGTCGCCATGAATCCGGTTGATCACCCTATGGGAGGCGGTGAGGGCAAATCCTCCGGTGGACGCCACCCTTGTTCGCCTTGGGGACAAAAGTCGAAGGGACTGAAAACAAGAATTAAAAAGAAATCATCAAAATATATTTTGGTGCCACGCGGAAAGAATAAATAACGCGGAGGAATAAATGCCACGATCACTTAAAAAAGGGCCATTTATAGATGCCAAATTGCTAAAAAAGCTAACCGAACTCAATAGTACCGGAGAAAAAAAAGTTATCAAAACCTGGGCCCGTCGTTCTACTATTTCGCCGGAATTTGTCGGCCATACGATGGCGGTTCATAATGGCAATAAATTTATTCCTGTCTATATAACGGAAAATATGGTTGGCCATAAGCTGGGGGAATTCTCCCCGACGCGTACCTTTAGAGGTCATGGCGGCAAATTGGCGGAACGTTCTACGACGGTCAAG
>JAPLUS010000135.1 GCA_026397495.1 Candidatus Zixiibacteriota bacterium
GGGGTATCCCTTTTTTACAGGTCAGACCTCTTTGCCTTATACGGAAATCATCGGATTTCACTGGCCTTTGCCTCTTGATCATAAGGGGTATATGAAACATAAGTTATGTGACAGTGTTTATTTAAAAGATATGATTGCTCGAAAAATCCCCCGGTTGATGGTAACCGTTTATGATTCGCCCGATTATTTGTATGATGCTCTCAATGCGGGATATGAGAAGGCCTTTCAATCAGATGTTGTGAGCATCTATAAAAGAAAATGAATAAGCTGCTTTACATATGGGTCTTATTGGCTTCTTTTCCCGGTTCTTCGTTAGCGGCGGAAAAGGCGGCTCCGGATACAGTCCGTTCGGCGACGGGGATTACTATTGAAACCTCGGTAGATAAATCCGAAATCTATATTGGTGATTTAATAAATTATCGCTTAAGCATTATCCATGATTCTAATATAATTCTGACGCCGCCGCCGATCGGCGCTAACCTGGGGACATTTGATGTTAAAGATTATCAAATTGATCAGACCGTTAAACAGAAGAATGGACAAATCAAATCTGAGAGTCGGTTTCTTCTGACCACCTTTACAACCGGAGAATATGTCATTCCCCCCATTCCGATTGAGTTTAGGCGGCCGGATGGAACAGTGAATTACCTTATTTCCGAGCCGACCATCATACGGGTTAAATCGCTCTTGGCTGATTCGTCGGACAGCGCTGATATTCGAGATATCAAGGAACCGCTTGCTTTCAAGACCAGCCGGGCTCTCTATTACTATTTGGCTGGAGCGGCGCTACTTCTACTGGGCGGCTATTATATCTATTGGCTAATCCGGAAAAGGAGAAGTCATCCGGCCGCACTGGTCGATCTTCGTAAACCATGGGAAATAGCCTATTCCGATTTAGCTCTCTTAAAGGAGAAGAATTATCAGGCCGAGGGTAAGTGCAAACAATTCTATGTTGAATTGACCGATATTATCCGCGCCTATCTGGAGAGGATTTATGAAAGGCCGGTGCTGGATATGACAACTGAGGAGTTTTTAGGCAATATTGTTGAATCTGCTATAGCGGATGGGCTATATGCAAGGTTGAAGAGTTTTTTGCAATTTGCCGATTTGGTGAAATTTGCCAAGCTGATGCCGGAGACGGAGAAAGTCCAATCTGACTTTGAGGAGGCGGTCGGCATGGTCGAGTTTATTCGGCAGGAGGAGATGGCCAAGTTGGCGGCCGCGTCAATGGTGGCTCCAGAGAGACAGGAGAGTAGCCATGTTTAGATTGGCCGGCTTTCATATCACTCTTTTTGATCATGATATTTTTCTTTCAGCGATCCTAATATTTCTTTTCGGCGGCCTATTTATTGGATTGATGATTTATTACAGCCTGAAAAAGAAAAAGCTGCAATCGGTTTCTATCAGGTACAGTGACCTGAAGATTATTAAGCGCTCGGCCAAGACGGGAAGGCAGCGCTTTCGGTTTCTTCTGACCGTCTTTCGGGTTCTGGCCGTTGCCCTTTTATTGGTCGCTTTTGCCCGCCCGCAAGCCGGCACGGACAATCGCGAAGTTACTTCTGAAGGAATAGATATTATGCTGGCTCTGGATGTCTCCGGTTCGATGCGGGCTGAGGATTTTAAGCCGGAAAATCGGCTTTATGTGGCTAAAGAGGAAATTAAGAAATTTGTCTCCAAGAGAACCAGCGATCGAATAGGCTTGGTGGTTTTCTCGCAGTCGTCATTCACCCAGTGCCCATTGACACTCGATTATGGAGTGCTTCTGAATTTCCTTGAACAGGTGCATTTTGGGATGATTAAAGATGGCACCGCTATTGGAATGGCTCTAGCCAATTGCATTAACCGGCTCCGCGAATCACCGTCAAAAACAAAGGTGGTAATTCTTTTGACCGACGGCGTAAACAATGTCGGAGAAATTGACCCTCTGACCGCTGCCGGAATTGCCAAGACAATGGAAGTCAAAATTTATACCATTGGCGTCGGCCGTCCGGGAAATGCTATGTATCCGGTTGATGACCCGATTTTTGGTAAAAGATATGTCTATCTGCCAAATGAAATTGATGAGGAGGTTCTAAAAGAAATTGCCGCTAAGACCGGCGGAAGGTATTTTCGCGCCCGCTCCGAACAGGAACTGGAACAGATTTATGATGAAATTGACCGCCTTGAGAAAACCAAAATAAAGGTGAGCCAATATACGCAATATAAGGAGCTGTTTCCGTCGTTTGTTTATTTTGGTTTGGCTTTTCTGATTCTTGAAATTCTCATGGGCCAGTCGATATTTAGGAAAATTCCATAGGAGAATCTAATAGGTTA
>JAPLUS010000449.1 GCA_026397495.1 Candidatus Zixiibacteriota bacterium
GCAGTAAACAAAGAAAGATTGGTTGTAACGGTTGGAGGTGTGGATTGGGAACGCACGAGAAGAAAAGGATACGAAGTATTTGTAAAAAGTGCCGCACATCTGCCCGATGTCAAATTTGTCTTGGTGGGCAAATGGTATGACAGCTCCATAGATTACCTGAGGAAGATCGCTCCGGGAAATGTAACATTCACTGGGAGTGTCTCCCAGGAGGAACTTGTTAAATTGCTAGGTCGCGCGAAAGTTTACGTGCAGGCTTCCTTCCATGAAGCGTTTGGCTGCTCTTTGGCCGAAGCAATGCTTTGCGAATGTATCCCTGTTGTATCGAGAAATGGAGCAATTCCGGAAGTTGTAGGAGATACGGGAATATATTTAGATGAACTTACGCCTCAAGAGCTTGCGAAGAAAATTGAGATTGCATTGAAATTGCCCGATGAATATGGGAAGAGAGCAAGAAAGCGTATTATTGAATGTTTTCCGTTAATAAAAAGAAAAAATGCGATATTGGAATTGATCCAAGGGATGAATTGATGAAAAATACTATGCCTTTTGTTTCTGTGATTATTCCCGTGAGGAATGAAGAGAGATATATTCGTAGATGCCTAGATTCAATTGTTGGCCAAGATTATCCGCGGGAAAATATAGAAGTTATCGTTGTTGATGGCATGTCAGAGGATAAAACGAGGGAAATATTAGCTGAGTACAGAGATCGGTATGCTAATATAATACTAATAGATAATCCAAATAAGATAGTGCCCAAATCGATGAATCTTGGAATAAGGTCAGCCAAAGGGGATTATATCATTCGTATGGATGCTCACGCTATTTATCCGCGGGAATATGTTTCTAAATGTATCGAATATGCTCTTAAAACCGATGCGGATAATGTTGGGGGTGTGTGGGAGACAGTTGGAAAAGATTATGTTGGCGAAGCAATTGCACTTGCGCTCACCAGTAAATTCGGAGTCGGGAATGCAATATATAGAACGGAGCAATTCGAAGGATATGTAGATACGGTTCCTTTTGGATGTTTTAAAAGGAGCGTTTTTGCGCGAGCGGGAATGTTCAATGAAAAACTGGTCAGGAACCAGGATATTGAATTTAACTCGCGCATCAGGAGAGCAGGAGGAAAAATATTTTTAACCACTCAAATAAAATCATCTTATTATTGTCGAAATAATATGATCGATCTATGGAAACAGAATTATGCCAATGGATATTGGAATATAAAAACCATAAGAGAAAACCCTCATTCGCTATCCGTGAGACATTTTATTCCTTTGTTTTTTGTCGCTTCAGTTGCCTTATTTGCCCTGCTGGGGCTATTTTTCAGCCTGGGGAGATGGCTGCTGGCGCTCGACCTTGGCGCTTATCTTATCGCTAACCTCATTTTTTCGATTCGCGCGCCGCTGAAATATTGGCCGATCATGCCGCTGGTTTATCTTTCGTTGCATATTAGTTATGGGTTGGGGTCGATCGTTTCGTTAGTAAAAACTATTATCGGAAACCTGCGACTAAACGTCGCGGTATCCATCTTAATTGTTATGTCAAGCATTTGCTACGCTGAAAAGGTTGATCTTAATAACCGTTTCATGATCGGGATATATTCGGTCAACCCTATCCGGGCGATCAAAGAATGTAAAGAGGCGGGGTTTAATTGTGTCCAGACATATGAAAATAAACTGCCGTATTTACAGGCTTATATCAGTGAATGCCGGCGTAATAGTCTTTTTGCTCTGGTTTATCCGGGGCTTGATTTCAGGAAGTATGGCCAGACAAACGAGAGTCAGGTCAAAGAACTGGTCAGTAAAAATAACCCGCCGAATGTTATCTGGTATATTGGCGATGAGCCGGACCTGAAAAAAGATCCGGCTGCCCACCAGAAGGTCAGCGCACTGAATTCAGCTGTGAAGAGCGCGGATCCGGATGCAACCACAACTCTCACCGCCGGCTGGTGGACCGATTATGCCGATTGGGCCAACATTGCCGATGTTTTTATGATAGATATTTACCCCATCGGCAAGAAAGGTTATAACGATGATATTAAATTTGTCTCTGAACATACCAAAAAGGCCGTCCAAGCCGTAACCGG
>JAPLUS010000386.1 GCA_026397495.1 Candidatus Zixiibacteriota bacterium
GAGGGACTGGATCCCCGCCTTCGCGAGGATGACAATGAGAGGGCAGAGGATGACAATGAGAAAAGTAGGTCGGGTTCCGAGGGAGTGAATGGAGTGAACGAATGAGAAACCCGACAATACAACTGGATTCCGGCTCGAAGCGTCCGGAATGACAATAAGAAAGCAGAGGATGACGATGAGAAGGCGGGAATGACGATGGGGAAACAGGGATGACAATATCGAAACGAATGGACGTGTCGACCAAATTTTCAGTCAGAGATTTTTATATCAATATGATTAATCTGATAATATGTTTTCAATATTGCGCAGATTCATTATAATTATATTATACTTGTCGCTCTTCCTAGTAGAGACAGCAATGCCGGGAATAAAACTCGATAAAATACCGCAAAGAATGGGCTATAGCTTCACCGGAAGCGCTTCCCTATATAAGGATAATGACTATATTGCCCTTAAGGTAGCCCCGGTCTGGCGTAATGCCCAAAAATCTCCGCCCGAAAATTTTGACTGGTCGCCTAAGGCAGTCCTTATCAACCAGAAAGATTTCGAGGAAATATGGGAGGTTATGAAAACAATCAACTGGGGTGTCTTATCTCAACCAGCCGAAAAAGACTTAAGTTGGTCGCCTCCCGATGTCAATTATACCGAAGGACTTAATTTATCAATTGATGGTGAAAGAATAATCGGGTGGGCATATCCCTTTCGCTGTTTAAATCAATCGCTCCGGCTGCCGCTGGATAGCTTAGTAAGGGTTATGGGGAAGAAGTTTGAACAGAGATGCAACGAACCGGCCATTCCTTTTGCTTTCTCTCTAATCTTAATCGGAAATGATAAGGGAGATCTCCTGCGAATAACAGTTAGCAAAAGAGGGGATTCCATTGAAATAGGGTCATCAGATAGGGCGAATAGAGTCCGTTTGGAAAAAGATGAATTTCAATCTTTGCTGAAGGAATTACAGGAAGCAAAAATATTTTATAAGATGTATCCCCAGATGATGCCTCGGGGACCACTACCGCCGGAAAATATGGCTATGGCTCTGAAAATAACGGTTGAAAGTATCCCTATTACGGATGTAGTTTTCGACAAGACGCAGGAAGAAGATTCATATCTTAAAGATCTATGGTTCCGGCTGAAGACTATGATTAAGTAGAATTGCGGGTTGGGACCTTTTGGTCTTGACATCGCTGTGAAGGAAAGAAAGAAACTGTCCAAACCCTCGACCAAGGGGTTTATCAACAATCCCTAAAGGGTAATTACCATGGTGGGCGCTGATTATGTTGCAGATAATTTAGCCAGCCGGTCAGGCCTACTTTTTCCGCAAACTCTTTGACTCGGCGAAAGCCATCGCCATATAAAGGATCATCATTTTGCATTATCATCTGTCGCATAAAATCGGCTTCCTTGCTGTCAAACATCTGTAACACCAGATAGGCGGCATAATTGCAGCTTCCTTCGCTGAGAGCCGGGTCGGTCTCTCTCGGAGCATTGGTAAATATCCAGACATGCATCAGCTCGTGAGCCATAGCGAAAATAAATCTCAGGCGAGGCATTCCGGTGAGTATCGATATGCTAAATTCTCTGCTTTGGGGCGGGCCGCCCGGCTTTCCATACGACCTATAATATGTATACCCCTCAAGCTTACCGGTTCTCTCTCCCTGATCAAGCCGATTCAGCTGATCCCTATCGATGAGAGTTAAGGGGATACCCTCGTCGTCTATAGTTATGCCAATTCCGGACAAGGCATTTTTAACGGCCGACATTGTGGCTTTTGCCTCTGAGAGTGATGACATCGCCGAACCGGCGCAGAGGCCGCAGATAACCCGCCCATCCGAGTATGTCTGGCCCCCATTGGAGATAGTTGGTGAAATAAATCTTCCGCAGTATTCGCATTGCGGTTCTTTGCCAATATGATAGCGGTGAATAGCGTTACCCCAGAAATCGACCATATAATCGCCATTGATAATATCTCCGCAAAGGGTACAACGGAGCGCCAGATGCTGCGTAAAGCATTGTTCATCATATTTCTGTCCCTGGTATTCGATAACCTTTCCGGTGATCGGTTTCCCACAATAGGCACAGGTTGGGACAAATAGTTTGAAATAGCAGAGGGAATCATAATATTGGCCATCTTTTTCATAATAGGCCGATTGCCCGATAGAATTATTGCAATTGGCACAGAGGAAGTGATGGGGATGATAATATTTCCCGTCAACCTCAATATATGAACCGGTAGTAATAATCTGTTTGCAATAGTCGCACCGAATTGGCCCGGTGGCAAAGGCCGCTATTATCGGAACCAGCAGGCAGAGAAGAAGAAATATTATCCCAACTATTGATTTATTCATTTATACCGCAAAGTGTGCAGTAATCATTTATGTTCTTACATATATCTTATATTCATATGTAACAGTTGCTTCCTCACCGGCCTTGAGAAGGATATCCCACAGGATTTCCGCGCCGCTGTTAACCCCTTTTATCCCTTCCGCCGTCTTTTTAACCTGACCGCCATGGCTGGTATTGATTACTTCGCCGGTCAAAACCTTCTTAATCTCGATGGTCGCTTCCTTTGTCTTGAAATTCCTTATGTATAACTCGCCTCGAACCGTGACCAAATCATGATGATCACCACTTATTATTACATCCCGTTGTCGGCCTATTTCCGTTTCATGTCGGTCGGTTTTAACATCGGTGGCGATGGTCAGTTTCAAATTGATCTGTCCGTTTTTAGGCGTATATTCCATTATATCCTGGGCCAGCGGTTTCCAACCGCTTATGGTGAAGGCCGGAGCCGTTGTCCATGGGAAAGCGGTGGAATTGGTCAGTTTGAGGGAATGCCAGACCGGTTCTTTTACCTTTTCTTCCTGCCGCGATTGCTGATATCCGCGTTGGTCGATCCCCGACATATCGGGAATTTTCCATTCATATAGATGTTTGTAATCAACCATATCGGAGAAAATATTATAATACGCTCTTTCGCCATTTTTGAGATTTATACCCTTCTTGTTATAGAGAAACAAGTCCTCTTCATTCGCTCCGGCTAAAGGAGTAATCGCCTTATATCCATAATCGGGACTGTAATTTTCTTCATCCTTCAGCTTCGCCTCACGCATGACATAACCCAAATCGCTATTCACTATTTGGCTGGAGATGTCAGGGGCACTACCAGACTGCGGACCTCTACTATAATTATCTCCACGAAGGCCGATGGACCCACCCAATGCCATGGGCGAGAGAATATCGGAGAACTTGAAGTTGGGGTAACCGACTATGAAATAAATATCGACATTTTCCAAATCCTCAGCGTCGTTGATCAGATTTGCCTGCATTGTTATTCTGGCTTTCTTGGGGTCGTCAATATTGACCAGATAACAGGGCACCCAACTTATACCTTTCTGCAAATAGGCCAGATTTATTCTGACCTCGTTTGTCGGCGAGGCGACCTTGAATTTTATTTTCCGTGCCGGTTGACTGCTTATTATTCTGGCATTACAGCCGTTGGGGAACTCAATCTTCCTGAAATTGTTTCGGCTAAGGACAATTTCGCTGTCATCGGAATTGACAATTATAATATCGGAGGGTTTGATAGACGCCATCTTAATGGATTTTTCAGTTTCCTCGCGCAGGGCAATAGCTTCATTCAAAATGGCGCCGGAATCAAGAAGGCCGATCCATAAAGAACCTATGGTGGCATCGGGCACATTCTCTGTTACCGCCCAGCCATTACTGGGGATTACTTTACCGTCGCGGACAACATAGGCCAAATTATTTTTGAAGACGGCCACCGTTTTTATTTCGGTGTTTAAGATTGGCAGCGTCTTTTCCTGCGCCAATGAGATTCCAAGAAATACTAATAATAAGGCAGGAATTAATAAGGTTGAGATAATTGGTTTTGGAATGGCTCTGCGATACATATCTGGCTCCCTTGTTTTAGTGAAAAATTGCGATATATATTAAATATATCGGCAGAAATATGGCCGGTATTAGCAATCGGCTTTGGTCCTGTCATCGTCTTATGTTGAGGTACAAAATTACTTGCGCTGTTGGTCCCGACGGGACATTCTGCAGTCAGGCATTTAGGTAGGTCAAAATCCCTTGGGGGAGGGGTGCGGTGCTGATGGGGGTTTTGACATGATACAGTGGGGCAGATGTGGGGGAGTGTTGAAAAAGCCTTAGCCGGTAGCCCAGATTGGTACCCCATCCAACGGATGGGTTTATTAAATCATCTGCAAAATATCAATCTTAAGATA
>JAPLUS010000156.1 GCA_026397495.1 Candidatus Zixiibacteriota bacterium
GCAGAGAAATAGCCAGCAGCAGAAGGCCAATGCCGATTTTCAAGGGCAAACCGACAATAAAAATATTCATCTGCGGAACTGTGCGCGCCACGACACCCAGAGCCACTTCGGTCAGAAATAGAGTAATTATAACGGGAGCCGATAGCTTTATGGCAATAACGAAGGTATAGGCGCAATAGCGGATCAAAAGATCACCGGCATTGCCGGCAAAATTAAAAACTCCAACCGGGACCAGCTTATAGCTGTCGGCCAGCGCGGAAATGACGGCATGATGACCATCAATGGCCAGAAATATCAGAGCCGCTATAATAAACCAAAACTCGCCTATGATCGCGACTTCCGTTCCGGCATCGGGATCAAGAATATTGACTATTGATAATCCTATTTGATACCCGACAATACTCCCGGCCATCTGGATCGCTATAAACAGCAGAGAAAAGAAGAAACCGATTATGAATCCAATCAGCATCTCTTTCCCCGCCAAAATCGCCAGGATCCAGATAGAGTCAATTTTGGGTATGGGGGCCTGTGAAATAGCCGGGATAAGAACTATGGCCAGAATAATTGCCAGCCCCGCTTTAATCGTCGGAGGGATTGTCCTGTGACCAATAATTGGAGCGCTGATAAAAAGACCGGCCGCACGGAACGAGACCAGCAGGAAAAGCTGGAGTTTATCAGCGTTATATGTTACGAACTCAAACAAATCCTTAATACCTACAGTACGGGTTATTCGTCAAGACTTTAATCAAGTCTTATGCCAATTGACTAAAGACTCCCGCTAAGATATAAGCGTTTGTATTACAAGATGTTGAGACGGGTCCAAAAAAAGAGGAATGGAAATGTAATAATAGAAAGGGAAAATATTGCCCCTGTTGCCAGAAATATTTTCAGCCGGAGTTCTTTCATACGGTCGGGATCATCCCATAAACTCGGTGGGTAAATTCCACCATTTTATTAATAATCCAGGGCAAAAATATCAGCAGTGATATGGCGACGACTATTATTTTAGGAATAAAGGTTAAAGTCATTTCGTGGACTTGAGTAATAGCCTGAAAAATCGAAATAATAAGGCCTATCAGAAGTCCGGAGATAAGCATTGGGGCCGAGACCAGAAGCATTGTCATGACAGCATCCCGGGCCAATGACACAACTAATTCAGAAGTCATTCAATAGAACCTTTCTAATGAAATGATTCAACCAGAGATTTTACAAGCAAATACCACCCGTCCACAAGGACAAAGAGCAATATTTTAAAGGGCAAAGCCACAATTGTCGGGGGCAGCATCATCATACCCATTGACATCAATACCGCCGCCACAATCATATCAATTATCAAGAATGGCACAAACACCAAAAAGGCAATCTGAAAACCGGTGCGAAGCTCCGAAAGAACAAAACCCGGCACAAGAATATGTAGAGGGACATCATCGGGGGAATTGGGACGCGGTATATTGCCCAGATTGATAAATAGAGCCAAATCTTTTTCTCTTGTTTGAGCCAGCATAAATTTCCGGAAGGGGGCTATCCCTTTATCAAAAGCTTCCTCTTTGGTAATCTTATTATCAAGATAAGGTTTAAGCCCTTCATTATAGGCTTTATTGGCCATCGGGCTAATAATAAAAAAAGTCAATATTAAGGCCAACGAAATCATTAACTGATTAGGCGGTAACTGCTGTGTCCCAATCGCCTGACGAAGGAAACCAAGCACGATAATTATCCGTATGAAGGAGGTAATCATTAAAATAATTGATGGCGCCAGTGTTAAAATGGTAAGCAATAGTACAATCTGCAGCGTGGCGGAGAGATCCCCCGGCTTTGAGGATTGTCCTAACTCAACTGAAATTTTAGGGATGGCCTGGGCTTCCGCTGAGCCCGTCAGGGCCAGCACCAGCAGCATCATCGAGACTACTATTATAAGCTTCTTTTTCATATCCTATGAAATAATTAAATCCTATTTATCTATTGGACGGATTAGTCCGCCATTTATTATTGAACCGTTACCGGTCTATCAACATCTTCAGAACTTTTCGATATGCTTATTCTCCGGGCACTGAAAGCTTTAATTTTTTCTTTGGCATCAATAAGAATATTTTTGAATCCGACATTTGATTTCTCGAGTGTAGATTCAGCGGTAATTTGGGCCGTCTCTTCGGGATTCAATTCGGCTAGAGCGGTCATATTCCCCTCACTGACCCCAACCAGCACCGCTCGCCCTCCAAAGCGGACCAAGGACACGGATTTTTTCTGCGCTATATAGGTTGTCTCCAAAACCTCGATTAGCCGACTTCCCCTGTTAGCAGAGAGTTTTGCCCCCATCATTTTTTTCAAAATAAACAGAAAACCATAAATGGCGCCTACGACCACCACTAGAGCGCCAATCAGTTTAGCAAGGGAAATCACTACCGATTCACTATCGACCGCTTTGACCTGAGTCTCATTGGGCCCCATTATCTTGATTATTGAGGTATCAGCTGGAGTATTGCCGCCTGAATTTTCATATGCAGCCGAAGAGACGCCGGTCAATTTGGTTATCAACAGGACAGCCATGATCATGGCCGCCAACATAGCTATCAGAAAGCCGGTTTTCTTCTTCTTCATTGCAGATTTTTCACTCTCTCTTCAGGCGATATCAGTTGCGTGATACGAAGTCCAAAATTCTCTTCAACAACCACGACTTCGCCGCGAGCTACACATTTTTGATTAACCAGCAGATCAACCGGTTCACCAACCAACTTATCCAATTCAACCACTGAGCCGGGACCGAGCGACAGAATATCGGCGATATTCATCTTTGCTCGCCCCAGTTCAATGGAAACCGGTAAGTCAACATCCATAAGCAATTCAATATTCTGAGATGTCTTCTCCTGACCAACCGCCGAAAGCTGTTGAAAATTAGCTTTCTTGACTGTCACTTCGCTTGGTTCATCAGTATTTTCTATGGCGGAATCATTCGTATCTACTCCTTTAAGGACATTACCGGCTGAGTTCTGACTCGGCGAGGCATTAGAAGCCTGGTCATCAGGGGAAAAAGATGATGCCGGCGGCGCGGCCGAGATCTCTTCCGCCCCATTTGAGACTACCTCCTCAGGGGATATTTTAAGATCATTTTTATCATCCATAGTTACTTCACTCCTTTATGATATGGGGATATAAATTCATGATTTGGCAGGCTCGTCTCTTGCCAAAAAGGCCAGGGCGACACATATATTTCCTTTTTTTGGCCACAAGCAAATCGACCGTTCCATTAATCTTTTGATCGGTAACAATGACATCATGCATTTTCAGATTTATGAAATCCTGCATTGTTAAATGAGTTTGGGCCATTATAACCGATAGTTCCACCGAAATGTTATTTAGATTTTCACGATTGATGTCCCGATTTCCTTGAAGATTTTTGCGCTTGGTGGCATCAATCCAGTTTTGAGCCGATAGTTTGCCAAGAACCGGTTCCAAGGAAACATAGGGATAACAGATGGTTACAAGACCGGTCGTGCTGAAGATCTTTAACTGGGTGGAAATAACAATAACCGTTTCATTGGCCGGAACCACTTGCACAAACTGCGGGTTGGTCTCAAAGGACTTCTGCCCGATATGAATCGGAATAATGTTCTGCCATGAGTTTTCCAAATCGCCATATACACTTTGAACGATTTTGGTCATCACTGTTTTCTCAATTCCGGTCAATTCTCTTTCAATTTCAAGAATCTTTTCTCCACCACCGAACATCCGGTCGATGAAGGCAAAAGCCAGGGCCGGGTTGAAATCCATTATGCATAAACCATCAAGAGGCGGCGCCGCAAAGGTGTATGTACAGGAGGGTGACATCAGCGACATTACATATTCCGAATAGTTAATTTGATCCACTGAGATAAGATCGACATCGACCATAGTTCGGAGCATAGCTGAGAGGGTGGAACTGATATGGCCGGCAAAATTGTCATGCATATTCTCAAGCGTCCTTACCTGGTCTTTGGAAACACGGTTGGGGTGTTTGAAGTCATAATTGACGACCGAGTGCGCCTGCTCCGCTCGGCTGCGGGAAGGATCCTGCTCAGGCTCGCTTGACGACACCGTCGTCAGCAACGCATCAATCTCTTCCTGTGACAGTATCTTAGCCAATGAAATCTCCTCTATCCATAACTATTGAAGGACAAAATCGGTGAAATAAACGGCCGCCAGATCGTCAATCCCCAGAAGCTGCTCTATTCGTTTCTTTATTTGATATCGGGTTATTTCTTTCTGTTTGGTATCCGACAATTGTTCCATTGTCTTTGAGCCCAAAATTGTAATGAGGGCATCCCGAATAAGAGGCTGCCGTTCTTCAAACAACTTGGCTGTCTCCGGCGAGCCGACCTCAAATCCCACCGACACTGATAGAAACCTGGTTCCACTGGTACCCGATGGGTTGACAATTATATCATCCATTTTGTAGACAGTGCTCGGCCCTTCCGCTTTGTCTTTCTTTTCCACTTTTTTGCCTGCGACGGGCTTGTCCTCGGCAGCCGCTTCCTTACCATCAACCTTTTTGGATGACCCCATTAATCTGGTTCCGACAAAATATCCGGCGGCCACCGCAACTACTCCAATGGCAATATAGATTACAAAGGGCGGCAGCTTTTTCTTCTCTTTCTTCTCCGTTTCATTCCCGGCGGGCGTCGGTTCCTTCGGGTCCAATTTTTCATCCTTTATGGGCATATAAAACTCCTTTTAATTACTTTTCCTTAGCTGTCTGCGAGTCGACTGGTTCCGGTGGCCAGCCTTCTAAAGGCGGCCACCTTCTTTATAATCTCATCGGGACTCTCCTTAACCATTATTTTCTTGCCATCAATCAGGCTGACAAGGGTATCGGGAAGCGACTCGATGAATTCTATCAAATCGTCGTTTATCACTATCTCGGCATTATTTAATTTGGTCAGTTTAATCATCTAAGAGCTACCTATTATCTCTTCAGGTTAACCAATTCGTCAAGCATACTATCTGAGGTAGTGATAATTCTGGCATTGGCTTGAAATCCTCTCTGGGCCGTAATCATATTCGTAAATTCCTGAGCAATATCGACCGATGAGGCTTCCAGCGCGCCCGATGATATGGTACCAGAAATGGTCTCTCCGGCAATTCCTTCAATGGCCTGTCCCGAGTTAGCCGACGCCTGATACAGTGAACGCCCGGCTTTCAGCAAACCGGCATGATTATTGAAATCGGCAAGAATAATCTGCGCCAGAACGCGGCTGACACCATTGGTAAAAATACCGGAGACATTGCCGGTTTTATCAATGGATATTTTGTCCAGAATCCCCAGTCCATAGCCATTCTGAGTTAGAATCGAGGCGGTATGGGGGGCGGCGAAGCCGGTTAGACCATCAAAGCGACCGGAGGTTCCGGCATCAATACTCACGGACGCCGGAGCGGCCCCATTATTGGGTTAAAGGTCAAACCAGTGGCGCCACCGACATAATTAAAGGCTAATAGAGAACCATCATCATTGAATCGCACCGTTCCTGTCCCGCCGCCGACTATAGTTTCACTACCGGTAAACGAAGCCGACCAACTCCATTCATTAGAATTGACCGATTTAAGAAATTGGAGAGTCAGAGAGTGTCTCCCTCCTTGAGAATCATAGACCGTCATAGAAGCGGCATGAGTGGTGTCGGTCGTATTTATTTTGGCGACTCCGTCCAGCAATCCATTAAGGCTACTCACCTCAACGCCGCCACCACCCAAACCCGACACACCCACCGCTAATCCGCTCACATCATCGACCACGATATCCAGGGTTTGAGACGGTTGAGCCGCGCCACCTGTAGGCACAAAATCATCAATGCAATTAAAAGTGTTGGCTAGCCCGTCATCGGCCCTGAAAGTGCCGGTGCTGGGCACGCCA
>JAPLUS010000085.1 GCA_026397495.1 Candidatus Zixiibacteriota bacterium
ACTGCAGACAATTTTCTTGGTTTCAGGACCGTCCGAAATAGCTTGAGGTCCTATAGATTAGATTGATGCGCGGGATCAAAACCTTGTGTTTGCGACATAGGAATGCAGCGTGACAATTGCCCATTTTAACATCTCAAAACAGGGAGCAAGCGAAAATGCCTGAATGCCAACACCAGTGGGAAATGACGAATGTTCAATTTGGTTTCGTCGCTTTTGAAAAATGCTACCATTGCAATGGCATGGAGACATTCTTCACCACCGAAGATACCCCTATTTTAGGCGATAAATATCGCCATGGTGACTGTTTCTGGAGCCGGGTGGAAAATGCCCAGTCTTTCAGATTTGACCTTTGTTGCTCCAAGTGCCATCATCTTGAAAGTTTCAACGACCTCATGGGGTTCTTACACTGTACAGGATGTCTGGCCGATTGTATGGTAGATATCCTGCAAAAGAGATATGAAACCGAAAGGACGTGGATTCTCGTTGCCTTTGGTTTTATCTCAAAATCAAAAAAACGATCAATCCCCTCATACAAATTGGATATACTGACTGATTATTTCAATCAGCACCGAGACATCTCCCGCTCAAAGATTAAGATTGTCTCCTTTGACTTGATAGAAGATCTTTCTCATTGCCGGGGTGATTTCATTCATGATATAGGGATGCTGTCCACCGAACCGCCCACCGAGAGAAAACCGATATTTTGATTTAAGCATGGATATATTCTCAGTTACATAGGAGAGCTTTCATGACCACCCAAGATTTAATTGACAAAATCGGACTAAAGCCCTTAAGCAAATTTGAACACCGAAATGTGGATGGTGTGTTTATCTCAGATATGATAAGTGACGTCATGGCCGGGGCCAAATCCGGGAATCTGTGGTTAACAGTTCAGACCCATAAGAGCATTGTTCCGGCCGCTAATCTGGTCGACGTTGCCGCCATCGTCATTACCAGCGGTAAGGAGGTCCCACAAGAAACCATTGCTTTGGCCAGTAAATACAATATCGGGATTCTATGCACCGGACTTCCAACTTTCGAGCTGGTAGGTAAGCTTTATGCATCTGGTCTATCGCCCAATAATCCGTTAAAATAAGGGAAAGAAATATTACCGGTAAATCAAGGCAGAGAAACCGGTAAAATTTGGATGTTGGGAAATTGCTAAAGGGAATTAAGATGCAGATAAGAATGATAAAAGAAGCCCTGGGGGCTTCCGTGATTGAATCAGAAGATAGACTTGATACGGTAGTTGAGCATATATATGCTTCTGATCTCATGAGCGATGTTTTGGCCTTTGGCAAGCCCAATTCGATTCTCCTTACGGGTCTTGCCACCCAACAGGCAGTGATTTCCACCTATATGGCCGAATTCAAGGGGGTTGTTTTTATCCGTGGGAAAAGGCCAAAGGATGGTTCCCTCAAATTCGCAAAAGACAATCATCTCATCTTACTTTCCACCGAGCTGGACATGTTTGAGGCTTGCGTCAGAATAGATGCCTTCAGTAAGGGACGACTGCTTAAACCGGGAACAGGTGTTGTGGAAGAAAAGCCGGCGATGTTGCTGAATCACGAGTTATTTATAAATGGCAGTGATTTTGCAAATGCCGGAATGGTTTCTACGGAGGTGAAATCCATTTTGAAAAAAATCGGGTTTGACCCCAAGTTAATTCGTCGCGTGGCTATTTCCACTTACGAGGGAGAAATGAATGTGGTTATGCACGCCATCCGGGCCAGAGTCACTCTCGCCGTAACTCCCAAGGTCATTGAAGTGGTTATCGATGATGAAGGAAAAGGGATTCCCGACGTTGAGCAGGCCATGCAGGAAGGATATACCACAGCCACCGAGGAGATGAGGGCTATGGGTTTCGGTTCAGGGATGGGTCTACCCAATATAAAAAGAAATTCGGATGAACTTGTGATAAAAAGCGCGATCGGAAAGGGAACTATTTTGCAGATGAAGTTTTTCATTTGAAAGACGCCTGCTAATCAAAGGATGTGATATAATTGACTCAATTTTATCATGCTCATAAGGTACTGGAGGAAAAATGTCACGGGCATATGTCATGCATGCGCCGCTGTCCCACTCAGGCTATCAGAGTGAAATGGGGTAAGGCAATCATCTCCGATGAGCTCTGTGTTGACTGCGGGATTTGCATCCCCGCCTGTCCCTCAAATGCCATCGTTCCCATAACTGATCCTCTTGCCGAAATTTCCCGCTTTAAGTATAAAGTGGTGGTGCCGTCTTCGGTGCTCTATTCGCAATTTGAGCCAAATATCCACCCCTATATTATTCATTTAATTTTTAAGAAACTGGGGTTTGACGAAGTTATTGATATTGGATCCTTCTATTCTGCTTTGACCAGGGCCTTATGCAGATATATCGGGACATATCAGAAACGTCGACCGTTGATTTCTTCACAATGCCCCTCGATTCTAAGATTAATTCAGGTTCGGTATCCGGACCTGGTAGAACTGGGTTTACCTTTGGATGTTCCTCGGGAACTCGCGGCGCGTGAAATCAAAAAAATCCTGCCCGCCAGGCTGGGACTGAAGCCGGAAGATATTGGAATAATCTATGTCGCCCCATGCCCGGCCAAGATTGTCTCTATCAAACAACCGGCCGAGAAAGCCCGATCCTGGTTTGACGGAGCGGTTTCGATTCGGGACGTATATTCAGTTTTGCTACCGCATATTGCGGAAATAAAGGAGAAGTTTGACCCAAGCCAAGTGCCGGAGGGGTTTGCTTTTAAAGGCAGTTGGGCAATCCTTGGAGAGGGGACGCGCGGAGCGGAAATGGAGAACTGGCTGTCCGTCTCCGGTTTGGATCATGTGATGAAGATATTTGATGACATAGAAAATTCACGTCTGCGGAATATCGATTTTGTCGAGGCCCTGACCTGCATGCTGGGGTGTATCAACGGGCCGTTCACGGTTGAAAATCCGTATATCGCTCGTGCCAATAGCATCAGGCAAAGGGCTAAATACGAAAGCAGCGTTGAGCTTGATGACGCTGATATCGACCGGAAGCTTGAAGAGGGGTATTTTAGTTTGGGAAACCCGGTACTGCCCCGTCCCACAAAATATTTCGATACCGATCTTGAGACTTCCATAAAAAGGATGAGAGAACGGGAAAGAATATATCATAAGCTCCGTCAGATAGATTGCGGTTGTTGCGGCGCGCCGACATGTATGGCTTTTGCCGAGGACCTTGTCCGGGGCGAGGCGCAACTTACAGATTGTATATATTTGTATCAGACATGGAATGAAGAATAGCAATATTTTTAGCCGCGGCGGAACCCAGAAGGAGATTTAATTGTGACGGTTATGGAATATAGGAATGTCCTCGCCGAATTCCAGGGGGAAGAGGGCGAATTAATTCCCATCCTCCAGAGAATTCAGGAAAAATTTGGATATATCACCGAAGATGCTATCAAGAATATATCGCCTTTTCTCAAGATTTCAGAAAACCAGATTTATGGAGTGGCTTCATTCTATTCTCAATTCAGGTTTACAGAACCAGGGCGAAACTCGATTAAGGTTTGTATGGGAACGGCCTGCCATATGCGAGGGGGACAAATTTTGGGTGAAGCGGTCGAAAGAGAGCTTGATGTCAAACCCGGGCAGACAACCAAAGACAAGCGGTTCGATTTCCACAGAGTGGCCTGTTTAGGGTGTTGCGCCTTGGCCCCGGTGATTCAGGTCAATGAAGATATCCGAAGCCGGATGAATGTGATTAAACTCAAAGAGATGCTGGACAAATATGAATAGCTTCCAACAGTTGCAAAAAGAAGCCGGCAAGGAATGGGATTTGCTCCAGAAAAGTACCCTTCCGGTCATCTATGTCGGAACTGCTTCCTGCGGCCGGGCCGCCGGCGCCAAGGATCTGCTGGAGTCGATCAAAAAAACTCTGGAAGAAAATCAGCTCACGGCAAAAATTGTCGAAGTGGGATGTATCGGCCTCTGCTATTTGGAACCACTGATGGATATCAGACTTCCGGGACGCCCCAGAATAAGTTATGCCAACGTTACTCCCGATAAGGCCAGGCGGATTATAGAGGGCCTTATTATCAACGGTAATCCTCAGGCTCAAATGGCCCTTGGTTATTTCGGCGACGAAGACGGTGATCTTACTCATGGTATTCCACGTTTCTTCGAGCTTCCCATGCTAAAACCCCAGGTCAGAATTGTCCTTAAGAATTGCGGTTTCATTGATCCCGAAGCGATTGATCATTATATGGCCAATGGGGGGTATGCCGGTTTAATGACCGCTTTCGGAAAAGGACCGGAAGGTGTTATTGCCGAAGTTCGGGAGGCGGGTCTGCGTGGAAGAGGCGGCGCCGGTTTTCCCACCTACAAAAAATGGGAAACCTGCCGAAATGTCCCGGGCAATATCAAATATATGATTTGCAATGCCGATGAGGGGGATCCCGGCGCCTTCATGAATCGTTCCCTGATTGAAGGCGATCCACACTCTGTTTTGGAGGGATTGCTGATTGCCGCTTATGCTATCGGGGCCACCCACGGATATATCTATATAAGAGCCGAATATCCCCTGGCCATAATCCGTCTTAAAAAAGCAATCGCCCAGATGCACCGCTATGGCCTTCTTGGCAAGAATATTCAGAACTCGGATTTCGATTTTGATATAACCATAAAGGAGGGTGCCGGCGCTTTTGTATGTGGCGAAGAGACGGCCCTTATTGCCTCGATAGAGGGTAAGAGAGGAATGCCAAAGTCACGGCCTCCTTATCCGGCCATTTCCGGACTTCATAATAAACCCACCATCATCAATAATGTCGAGACCTTGGGGACATTGCCGAATATTTTGCGAAATGGGGCAACCTGGTACAGGCAATATGGAACACCGGGAAATTATGGTACAAAAACATTCTCTTTGGTGGGCAAGATACGTCGCTCCGGTCTGATTGAAGTTCCTCTGGGAACGCCCTTGCGGCAAATTATATTTGACATTGGCGGCGGTTCACTCAAACCGTTCAAGGCAGTCCAGACCGGCGGACCTTCGGGCGGATGTCTTTCTTCGGAGTTTCTCGATACTCCGGTCGACTACGAGTCCCTGGGGGCGGCCGGTTCTATAATGGGCTCAGGCGGACTGATTGTAATGGATGAAGATACCTGTATTGTCGATGTGGCGAGATATTTCCTTGATTTTACTCAGAAGGAATCATGCGGCAAATGCTCACCTTGCCGAGTCGGCTCCGGACATATGGTTGAAATTCTGGAGAGAATTACTAAAGGACAGGGACAGCCCGAAGATTTGATCAAATTACAGACTTTGGGCGAGACGGTCAAACGGGGCTCTCTCTGTGGGTTGGGACAAACCGCTCCGAATCCCATCTTGACTACCCTACGATATTTCCGGTCGGAGTACCTGTCACATATTAAAGAAAAGCACTGTCCAGCCGCAGTCTGCAAAGAGCTGATAGAATACAGAGTTGTCCCTGATAAGTGCACCGGGTGCCGACGTTGTGTCAATGTCTGTCCCACCGGAGCTATCACCGGTCCAAGAGCGGAACCCCACAACCTTGACCCAACCAAATGTATAAAGTGCCGGGCCTGCTATGAAATATGTCGTTTTGATGCCATAGCCGGCGATGCCATTATTATTAGATCCAGGCGGAGTATTCCCGATGAGCAAACCATCTGAGACGATTACCATAAATATTGACAATCAATTCCTGCAAGTGGGAGCGGGAAAAACCATTCTTCAGGCCGCCGAACAAAACCATATCTATATTCCCACGCTTTGTGCTTATAAGGATCTGACTCCCTTTGGTGGCTGCCGTATGTGTATTGTGGAAGTAGATGGATTGCGCGGTTTTCCCACCGCCTGCACGACTCCGGTCGTTGAAGGAATGAATATTAGGACCAATACCGTCCAGCTCCAAAATATAAGATCTGAAATTTTACAGTTAATATTGAGTGAACATCCCTGCAGTTGCCTCATATGTGATGAGCAGGAGGAATGCAAGGAATTCAGCGGCACTATCCGCAAGGCGACCGTGACAACCGGCTGTCGCTATTGCCCCAATGACGGACAATGTGAATTAGCGGAAGTGGCAAAAAAGGTAGGCGTCAAGGAAATCAATTACCCCATCAATTATCGTTACTATCGCGTTGAAAGAGAAGATCCCTTCTATGACCGCGATTATAATCTTTGTATCCTTTGTGGAAGATGCATTCGAATGTGTCAGGAGATTCGCGCCGCCAATGCCCTGACCTTCAAACAGAGAGGACAAAAGACGGTTATTGGCCCGGCTTATAATCGCACCCATATCGAGGCCGGTTGCGAGTTCTGCGGCGCCTGCGTTTCAATCTGCCCTACGGGAGCTCTCTCTGAGAAAACCCGAAAATGGGAAGGGAAAGCGGAGCGGGAAGAAATTACAACCTGTGCTTTATGTGGGGTCGGATGTCAGGTTCATCTCCAGATTAAAGGCCGCGACATCATTGGCGCACTACCGGCCGATGATCCACTGATCAACAATGGACAGCTTTGTGTAAAAGGCCGCTTCTGTATCCCTGAATTGATCAATAATCACCAACGCCTTAAGAAACCTTATCGGGCCCATGATGGCCTTAAGATAGAGCTTACCTTCGAACAGGCCATTGAGGAGGCGGCAAAAAAACTTGCCGTCTGCCCGCCCAATGAATTTGGCATGATCGTTTCGCAGAATATTACCAACGAGGACCTTTATATTGCTCAGAAGTTTACCCGCGCCGTTATGGGGTCCAATAATATTGACACTATGGCCAGAATATATTATGGGGCCGGTCTCAATAATTATGTCGGTTTAATGAAATCTTCCGCGACTCTCGAATCGCTCCGCAAAGCCGCGACTATTCTTTGTATCGGATTGGATACAAGATATGGAGGATCGGTGGTCGGCGTTGAATTGCGAATGGCAAACAGGAAGGGCGCCAAAATAATTACTATCAATTCCCATCCGCATAACTTATCTATAGTTGCCCACACCTGGTTGAAGCCGGAATCCGGTGAAGAGGTCGGCTTTATTCAATCGCTGGCACGCCTGATAGGAAAAGCCAAAAGCAAAAGGCCGGATGCCAAATCAGAGACAAAACCCCATCCATCCGACAACGATATTGAGACCGCCGCCAGGATTCTGGCCGAGTCGTCCTCAGTAATCATCCTCATCGGTTCGGATGTCTTTAAATATTTGAATAGTCCCAAGGTCCTCGAAGAAATAGGGAAATTGGCACGGAGTCTTCAGGCCGAGATTATGCCCTTGCCCGCCCAAAATAATTTCAATGGCGCTCTTTTAATGGGAGCATATCCCGAGCTTCTACCGGGTGGATTTTCTTCTGCAAGAAAAGATAAACAGGCGCAGTTGGGTGAGATCTGGGGCTCTCAAATTCCGGATTGGGCGACCTCGTGGAATGCCGAAGCGGTTATGACAGGCAAAAGAATGAAAATTCTTTATCTGATCGGCGAGGTTCCTTTGAGAGAACGCCCGGCATCCGATTTTCTAATCTTTCAAAATCTTTATCCCCCTGAGTCCATTTATCGGACAGATTTGGTCCTGCCCTCGGCGGCCTTCACCGAAATCGATGGTACCTTTATTAACGGAGAAGGAAGGTTGCAGAGAGTAAGAAAAGCTGTGGAACCGCCCGGTTTTGCCCTGCCGGATTGGAAAATACTCTGTCTTATAGCCCAAAAAATGGGCAAGAAGGGTTTTGATTTCGATTCCGTCGACGATGTCCATAAGGAGATTTCATGTCAGGTAAATGGATTCAGCAGCTTGGACAATATCAAGAGGGAGACGGTTATTATGACGCTGGAACCTGCTTGTCTGACAGGCAAGTCTGATTTTGCAATCGATCCATACCAAGCTCCGGATTCCGGAAAAGCAAACATGGAATTCCCTTATCTTTTGCACACGGCGATAAGCGAGCATACTTACCGCGGTTTTCCTCTCGCCTCCTATGTCGAGGGGCTAAAAAAACTATTTATAGAAGCGACACTGGAGATTAGTCCGGAAGATGCCAAGAAGGCCGGCCTAATTTCGGGAGATGAGGTAATTGTAACATCGGCTAAATTCGAGAAAACCTGGCCGGCCAGGATTATGGCGGAGCAAACCGCCGGGATATTGCATGTTACCTTGCCTCAGGGTGAAGTGCCGGGGCGCAATCCCTATCCTGTCAGAATAAGGAAAAAAAATGTTTAGGGTTATAGAAAATCGGATGATTGTTCCCAATATCCATTTATTGGAAATAGAAGCCCCCGCCGTGGCCAGTGAAGTCAGGCCGGGGCAATTTGTGATTCTGCGTGTCAACGAGGATGGCGAGAGAATACCAGTATCTATCGCCGATTGGGATAGGGAGAAAGGGACAATAATGACCACCATTCTGACCATAGGCGGTACGACCGGCGATCTGGCTAAGGTCCCGGCCGGGGCGGATATTCCCACCGTCGTCGGACCTCTCGGTAATGCCACCGCGATTGATATGTTTGGCACGGTCTTGTGCATTGGCGGCTGTTATGGAATCGGGAGTATTTATCCCATAGCTCGGGCGCTGAAAGAAAAGGGCAATCGAGTCATCACGGCCATTGAAGCCCGCAGTTCATACCTTTTTTACTGGGAAGATAAACTGGAAAAAGTATCGGATCGAATTATTCATATCACCCGTGATGGTACCAAAGGATTCCGCGGGCATGTGGGCAGAATTTTGGAAATTATGAAGGCCTCCTCGGAAACAATCGATCGAATAATAATCAATGGCTGCACATTTCTTATGAAAAGGGGAACCGATGCCAGCCGTCCTTTCGGTATCAAGACTATAGTCAGTCTAAATCCGATTATGATTGACGGTACCGGTATGTGCGGGGTCTGCCGAGTAACGGTCGGTTCGAATACAAAATTCGCCTGTGTCGATGGACCCGACTTTGATGGACATCAGGTTGATTGGCAGGAACTCTTACAGCGCCGGAAGACCTATGTTCGAGAAGAAGCTGTCGCCTTTAGAACCAGCCGGTGCGAAGAGCATCGCACAAAACCTTAGGAAGAAATAATATGGCTGAGCCGCAGAAAAAGAAGCTTGATTTAAATCGAAGAGAAATGCCCAAGCAACCTCCGGAAGTAAGAAAGCACAATTTTGGCGAGGTGGCTCTCGGGTATTCAATCGAGAATGCGGTGCGGGAGGCCGAGCGGTGTCTTCAATGCAAGAAACCGTTATGTGTCTCCAAGTGTCCGGTGGAAATTGATATCCCCGGATTTATCAAGAGCGTGGCTCAGAGGGATTTCACGACCGGGATCAAGGTGCTGAAAGAGAAAAATCTACTGCCGGCTGTCTGCGGTCGAGTATGTCCGCAGGAGGAGCAATGCGAAGAAGTATGTGTGCTTGTGAAAAAGGGCGGGCAGATTGCCATCGGTCGCCTTGAAAGATTTTTGGCCGATTGGGAGGCCTCCCAGGAAACGGTGGGAATACCGGAAATTCCTCCATCTACGGGCCGAAAGGTCGCCGTCGTTGGTGGAGGACCGGCGGGATTGACGGTGGCCGGAGATTTGATAAAATTGGGCCATCAGGTCACGATTTTCGAAGCTCTTCATAAGTTGGGAGGTGTTCTTACCTATGGCATCCCGGAGTTCAGGCTTCCCAAGGCCATAGTCAACCGTGAGGTTGATTATCTCAGGCGGCTGGGCACAGAAATAGTACCCGATTTCGTGATTGGCAAAACCAGAACAATCGAAAGTCTTCTAAAGGAATATAATGCCATTTTTATCGGCGCTGGGGCCGGTCTCCCCTGGTTTATGAATATTCCCGGCGAGAACCTCAATGGAGTCTATTCGGCCAATGAATACTTGACCAGGATGAATTTGATGAAGGGGTTTCTCTTCCCCGAATATCGCACCCCTATAAAAGAACATAAACAGGTGGCGGTCGTCGGCGGCGGGAATGTCGCCATGGATTGTGCCCGAACAGCGCTCAGATTGGGCGCTGAAACCAGAATTATATATAGAAGATCCAGAGAGGAATTGCCGGCCCGCCTTGAAGAAGTAGAAAATGCCGAAGAGGAGGGAATTATTTTTGAATTCCTGACCTTGCCGATTCGATATATCGGCGACGAGAACGGCTGGGTAAAGGAAATTGAATATTTGAAAATGAAGCTGGGCGAGCCGGATGCTTCCGGAAGAAGAAGCCCGATTCCGATAGAAGGTTCGCAGACAAAGCTTTCAGTCGATGCTGTCGTCTGTGCCATCGGAAATAGCCCTAATCCTCTTATTCCCGCGACGACTCCCGGGTTGACCATGGGCAAGAAAGGTAACATTGTTGCTGACGAACAGACCGGCAAAACCTCGATGGATAGAATTTGGGCCGGAGGCGATGTTGTGACCGGAGCCGCTACCGTCATCCTGGCCATGGGGGCCGGGCGCAAAGCGGCCAGATCCATACATGAGTATCTTTGCTCTTTGAGTTGAATTCCCGAAGTAACCTACCGCCGCCAAGGCGAACCAAAAGGTTAATCTCTTCTTCAACTATCCAAGTTTTTTACCGATAATAAAAAAGATCACCAGACTACCAACACCCTGGCGATATTGGAAATATGGCAAAGATTGACCAACTGCTGCAAATCGTCAAAGAGGCCAATGCTACCGACCTTCATCTCATGGCCGGCGAAGTCCCCTTTATAAGAGTTCATGGCCAGCTGGAGAAGACTAAACACAAACATCTCACCAATGAGGGTGTGAAGCAGCTTATTTATGAAATTTTGACTGACAATCAAATAAGACAGTTCGAAAAAAGCGGCGACCTGGATATGGCCTATGGGGTTAAGGATCTGGCTCGTTTTCGGATTAATATCTATCAGACTTATCTCGGTCTGGGTATCGCCATTCGTCTGATTCCCGACGATTGCCCCGATCTAATCACCCTCGGATTTTCCAGAGCGATCTCCAAATTAGCCGAAAACAAATCCGGTCTGGTACTGGTTACCGGCCCGACTAATTCCGGCAAGACAACCACGCTGGCGGCAATGGTCGACCATATCAATACCAATTTTTCCAAACATATT
>JAPLUS010000011.1 GCA_026397495.1 Candidatus Zixiibacteriota bacterium
ATCGTTCCCAGCTCAGCGGCGATACCGGCGCCGACTCGCCCGGCAATAACCAGCGCCATCAAAACCGGAGCTAATTCTATTACAATTGCTTTACCGACCGCCGCTCCAAGGTAACGGAGAGGGGCACCAATAAACCTAAACTGATAAGCCGCCTGCCACGCCGATACCGCCCCGATGAAGATTGAAGTTATAACGACCAAGGGGAGAGATTTATTGCCAATTAGAAAACATTGCTCAATTATTGGACCCAAGGAGCGAGGGATATTTCTAAAATGATAAACTGATTTAACCAGTAAAATAAAGGTGCTTCCCAGCCGGGAAATAAAATTTATTGCCCGCCGGCCAACTAGTAAAAACCCATTATCCATCGGTTAGAAAGGGGTTTCTGTTCCCGGCTGTCGATATTCCATATTTTCAAACCGCACAAAATCTTTAAGGAAGGCCAGATGAATCGAACCGGTTGGGCCATTGCGCTGTTTGGCTAGGATTATTTCCGCTCTTCCTTCCGCGTCCCTCCGCTTCTGGTCGTCTTTATCAAGATGCGAAAGATAGAACTCCGGCCGGAAGACAAACATCACCACATCGGCATCTTGTTCAATGGCCCCCGATTCACGGAGATCGGAAAGTTGCGGTCTCTTTTCGCCCGTCCGGGTTTCCAACAAGCGTGATAATTGGCTACAGGCCACGACCGGAATATTTAGTTCTTTGGCAAGAGTTTTAAGCGATCGGGAAATCATTGCCATCTCCTGCTGACGATTTTCAGTTCTGGACGAGCTATAAATCATCTGAATATAATCAACAATCAGAAGGCCAATATTATGTTGGGCCTTAAGGCGGCGTGCCTTGGCCCGCATCTCCAGAATCGACAGCGTTGCCGAATCATCAATAAAGAGCGGCGCCTCCGAGAGCGGCCCGCTGGCATAGCTGAGCCGCTTCCATTCAGAATCTTTAAGACGATCGGTCCGAAGCAAATGCTGACTGATTTTAGCTCTTCCGCATAAGAATCTTAAGGCCACTTGTTCCTTGGACATTTCTATCGAAAATACTCCAACCGGGACTTTCTGTTCGACCGCTACAAATTCGGCCATATTGAGAGCAAAAGCTGTTTTACCCATTGACGGGCGCCCGCCAATAACGATAAAATCTCCATTATGCAAACCGGCCGTCATCGCATCCAGATCTTTAAATCCGGTCTGAATCCCAATCAATCCCCCCTTGGTTTCCTGAAAATCTTCTATCTGTTCAAAAGTCTTAGGCAACAATTGAGATAGAGCGGTAAAACCTTTTCTGAGACGACTTTCCGAGATGGAAAATATATTCTGCTCGGCCAGATCAAGAATTGTGGAGACATCCTCTTCCTGGACATAACAACTTTTCACAATATCATTGGACACGGTAATAAGTCTTCGCAGGACGGCCTTCTCTAAAATAATATTGGCGTAGGAAACAACATTGGCAACCGAAACGACACCGTCAACCAGCTCCACCAAATAAACCCGGCCGCCAATTTTCTCTATCTGATCCATCTTGGTCAATTCATCGGCGACAGTGGTTATATCGCAGGGAGAGCTTTTTTCATATAAATTCAGAATCGCCCGGTAGATTATTTTATGGCGAGAAACATAGAAATAGTCATCCAAATCCAAATACTCTATAACCAGATTAATGGCATCAGAGTCCTTTAAGACTGCCCCCAAAACCTGTTGTTCGGCATCTATTGCTTGCGGCGGTTCTAATTGCGAGAGTCTTCCGTCTTTTTCAGATTTTATGGCCATATTATTTTCTTAGATTTCAATTCATCGTACTTGGCCCGCAGCATCTTCATATCTTCCCAGCAATCCTTTTTATATGATTCAAAACGAAGCAGCGCCGCCGGATGATAGGTAATGATGAAGGGAATTCCATTATAGTTGTGCCATTGCTTGCGAAGTTTTCCTATTGGCGTTGTCGTCTGCAGCAAGGTTTGAGCTGAAATCCGCCCAAGAGCGCAGATAATTTTGGGATTTATGATCCGTATTTGTTCCATCAAATAAGGCAAACAGGTCTGTATTTCTTCCGGCAATGGGTCACGGTTACTGGGGGGACGGCATTTCAGAATATTGGCAATATAGATCTCTCCCCTTGTGAATTTAATAGCGGCTAAAATCTTATCAAGAAGCTGACCCGCTCGCCCAACAAACGGTTCACCCTTTAGATCTTCGTCTCGCCCCGGCGCTTCGCCGATGAACAATATATCGGCCTTCGCCTTACCCACTCCATAGACGAATTTGGTTCGAGTGGCTCCCAAAGAACATTTCTGACATTCAGATATAGCCCGACAGTGCTCATCCGGCGAACTGAATCCAACTACCGGCTGAACTTTCTGCCCCGGTGTGATCAGTTTTTCCCGTTTCCGCTTAATATTGACTCTACTAATAACCATCTCCTTGAGACCGGATTCAACCTGGCTTTTGGCTATCCGCTTTAGAAGCAAGGACACTTCGGGATCAATATTTTTTTTGCCTCTCGACATTTCACTTTATTCCGGCTATTTTTTCAACCAGTAATTGAGCTAACTCTCTTTTATTCATTAGCGCCAAAGGTTCTTTTTGGCCATTTCTATAAATCAAAGTTACCTTATCGCTGTCACCGTCAAATGGAAGCCCAACATCGGTGCTATTTAGAACAATAATGTCCAAATATTTTGCTTTTAGTTTGGCCATGGCATTCTCCAGACCATTTTCTGTTTCTAAGGCAAAACCGATGACCTTCTGCCCTTTCCTTTTTACGTCTTTAAGTAATTTCAATATATCGATTGTGGGCGTTAGTTCAAGAGTAATGTTGCTCCCCTTTTTAATCTTGTTCTTAGCCCTATTCTTAGTCGCAAAATCGGCCGGTGCCGCCGCCATCACCAGAATATCAGATTGGGAAAATCGCTTTTTGACAGCCTTATACATCTCTTTGGTAGACTC
>JAPLUS010000327.1 GCA_026397495.1 Candidatus Zixiibacteriota bacterium
GACTGGTTCGCAGCATTGGGCTTATAGCGGCTACCGCCGGAGCCTGTTCCCGAATAGCCTGCATATCACCCTCGTTAAGAGTGGTAGCCGCTCCGGCACCAATGCGAACGGCTCCCTGAGAAACCGAACCGGGGAAGATTATCAAAACATTTGTCCCAAGACCGGCAATTTGTGCTTCAACCGCCAGTTGAGCCCCTTGCCCTATGGCTACCATTGCCACCACCGCCCCCACACCAATAATGATACCCAGCATTGTTAATAGGGCCCGGGTCTTATGGCGAAGAAGAGAATCGATGGCAATATGAAGTATTTCAATAAAACGCATTTTCAGAATCCACCCCTGCGAGGCCCATGGCCGGTTGGCATAAATGGGTTCTGCCCCTGAGGCGGAGTCGTCTGTGTTTGTTTATCGGCTATGCCCACAATAACCGCTTCACCCTCCATTAACTTTGATTCAATAATCTCGACAAAACGGATGTTTTGAATTCCCTGATGGAAAAATACCGGCACCGGTTTGTCATTTTGTAGAATCCATATTCGGCTACGATCATTAGTTGGTTGACCATTTATTTCCTGCGATACGGCATCAAAATTGGAAGGGGTAAAATGTAAAGCTTGTAAGGGGATCCTTAAGACATTTTCTTTGTGGGCGACCTCGATTGAAACCGTAGCGGTCATCCCCGGCATAAGTTTCATATCTGGATTATCCACGTTTATTATGACGGTATAAGTTACGACATTTTGATTAATAACCGGAGCCAATCGAATCTGGCTCACAATTCCATCAAATTCCTGGTTTGGGTAGGCATCGACCCGAAAAGAAACATTCTGTCCGACTTTAACACTCCCAATGTCAGCTTCATCCACACCGGCTTCTACTTGCATTTTTTTTAAATCGTTGGCTATAGTAAAGAGAGTTGGGGCCTGTAAGCTGGCCGCTACCGTTTGTCCGACATCGACATTTCTGGAAATAACCGTTCCGTTTATTGGAGCGCAAATGGTAGCATATTTTAGATTTACCTTGGCGCGTTCAAGTGATGCCTGAGCTTGATGAATACCGGCTTCGGCGGATTCCAGAGCCGTAGTTGCGGCATCTAATTCAGACTGGGAGACAAGCGATTTCTTAAATAATTCCAACATCCGATTATAATTCCGCTGGGCATCATCACCTTGAGCCCGCGCCCGATCGACATTGGCTTGCTGTTCATTGACTGTAGCTTGGAGGAACGTTGGATCAAGCTGGGCCAGAAGCTGACCCTCTTTCACGACCGAGTTGAAATCGGCGTAAAGTTTCGCAATCGTCCCAGAAACCTGAGAGCCAACCTGAACGGTTGTAACCGCATTTAAGGTTCCGGTGGCGCTGATAGTAACCTCAATATCGCCGCGGTCTATTAATTCGGTTCGATAAGACACCTTTTGGACATTCTCCTTATAGAGGAGCCAATATCCGCCACTAAAAAGAAGAATTACTATTATAATAATCGTCGCCGGTGTTTTGAAT
>JAPLUS010000045.1 GCA_026397495.1 Candidatus Zixiibacteriota bacterium
GGCACTAATATATTTAGAAAAGTCCGTATAATAATCGTCTATAGATTTATCATTGATGCTGACCACCACATCACCCTTTTTCAAGGTCTGAATGGAACTCCATGTTACCACCCGCTGACCCGCCATTTCAAGGCAGGAAAATCCCAATGGCAGAGGGTTTCCATTTAATTCATCGTCCCGGTACCATGAATGGCCATTATTTAGAAGGCCAAAAAACTCCCACATTAACAGAAAGAAATCTTTCCTATCTTCAGTCTTAATGGCCCGATTAAGAAATGTATGATACACGCTATCAAGCTGTTCCGGTTTGATTTTGGCATCTTCCCAGTGAGCAAAGTAAAGAGGAATAGAAGCATATGTCTTGGATAGTATAAAGACCCGTTCATCAAGCGAGATTGTCTGAGCTTTTCTCTTTTTCATGAAACCCTCCTGAATTTAATTCTAATGATGTCTGACATTTTTCTCGACAGTATCACCCTTGCACCTTGCGTAAATCCCTTAGAAACTTCAGCGAATTAAATTCCCTTACATCGGTTTGGAACTTTAGAAAACCGGTTAAGAGTTCGAGGATATTTTCCCCTTCCTTCATCGATATGCTGATTGCTCCGGCCTCGGCCAGCGAGGCGATCTGAAGAGAATAAATTTCATCCAGTCTCTCCGCTTGAAGTTTAATATAATGTTCTCCCATTATTTGGCAAGATGAACATACTATCCCGCCCCGTTCGGGAGTGAAAAAATAAAATTTGGACGCAGGGCCGTTTTCTCCGCCACTTCCGGCAATAGCTGCTGATTTCCGGCCTCTTCCGCAAGCGATACAACCTGCAAAATTTGGTCTATACCCCAGATATGATAGGTTTTTTAGAAAATAGGCGAGAAAAACCGGAAGAAGAGAGTTCTTTGGGATTGAATTAGTCAAACGCAGGAACTGGATGGTTATCTGGTAAAGCTCTGTCTGTGGCTCGTCATCAGGAAGGAGATCGTAGAGAAGCTCCAGCGCCGCCGAGGCAAAAGCCAATCGCCCCAAAACACCGTCCTTCTCCAGAGAGAAGGACTCAAGAAGCTCAACTTCGGACAGATATCCCATGCCTGATCTTTCTGATTTGAAATAGCCGATTTCCAGACGGCTGAAAGTCTGAATCCGTCCCCGTTTAGTTTTCATCGAACGCCCGCCACGGTCGATTATCGACTGTTTGCCGGCATTATCGGTGAAGAAGGTTACAATTTGTGAGTTTTCCTTCCAGTTGACTGTTTTAAGGATAATTCCTTCGGAGATAATCTGGGGCATCGGGAATTATTCTTTGAAGCGATAAATAACTTCCCCGGGACGAGCGAAAAAATGGCGGGTACGGGCGATATATTCTATATGATTGGGATCACTCTCAAGACGGTATTTGTCGATCTTGGCATTGAGCAGCTTAACCAGCAGGCGGTGATTTTCCTGCCTGATTTCCCCGGCTTTGTGTTGCAACCGGATGATACGTAGATAGCCATAGGTTCCGCCAAAAAAAGCATAAATAAGGAAAAGGCCGGAGGCGATTATCAGAATATGGGATAAACCCCGGCGGAATCGATATTGGCCGTTGGACAGACGGTCAACCAGGTTTTGGCGGAAAGGAGAGAAAAATGATTTCTTTTGCCTATGTCGCATCGCTCAAATCAAGAAAAATTATTGAATGAATTATCTATCTATCTTGATTTGATTTAATAATTTTACCAGTTTTTTGCAAGCATTTTTTTCTTAAATTATCCAATGCAAATCCCCGATCAAAGGTCGAAGATAGGATTTAAACAGAGTAATTTACAATACTTATCCAAGAGAGGGCTTTACAATTAATGAGGTGTTATTATGGATGATAAATTGAAAGAGCTGAGTCGTGAGACTCTCGAAGGGATGCTTTTCGATTTCGCCAAAAATTGGCTGGCCCATGATGGGCTCTGGTTTCAGGAAGTGGAACGGGAATGCGGAATGGCAACAACCATCAAGCTTGATAAGGCCGCCTGGGAACAATTCACCAAAATTGAAGCCAAGCGGATAATGGAACGGCATAATATTCCGCCCAACGGCGGTCTTCCGGCGCTAAAAAAAGCGCTGGGATTGCGACTATATGCTCTGCTTAATGAGCAGGCTATTACCGAAGAAACGGCAGAATCCTTTGTATTTCGGATGGTTGATTGCCGGGTACAATCGGCACGCAAACGAAAAAATCTGTCGCTTTTCCCGTGCAAAAGTGTCGGGATTGTCGAGTACACGCAATTTGCCAGAACCATTGACGCCCGTATCAAGACGGAATGTATCGCTTGTCCGCCCGATGACGGCAAGAATGATTTCTACTGCGGCTGGAGGTTTTCGATTTAAAGACCGGCGATTTAAATATTTTCAACTGATAAGGGATAATATCAGGCAGTTTTTCCTCTTGGTCAATTGTCTTAGTATCAATCAGATTCTTGAAGTTGGGGAATTTGCCTTTTTCTTTTGAGCCACGGAAAAAATTAGTGGGCCAAATAATTCGCAAGCCAGGATTAGAATCCAAAGTCGTCCGACAAGAATATTATAGTCGGCCAATAGAACCTCCCAGGAATTCCCCATCACATAATGGCCAAAGACGAATTCAAAGGCGACACCGGCCATTACCCATAATAACCCTATCAGCAGAAAATCGAATTTTGAAAAGGGGACTTTAATATGGGCGACAAAGAGGTAAGTGATGGTCAAGACAAAGATACTCAGAGCCGTGGCGGCAATAATATGGGCCGGGTATTGGCCCAAGTATGGTTCGAGGAAAATATTTCTGACAGTTCCATTGAGAATGGCGAAAAGGACAAATACAAACCAAATTCCCAAGGCATGTAAGAAGACTTTTGCTTTCATATCTTTTTCGCCGGCGTCTCTTAATTATCAATATAAAATAGAGATTCTATGGCCGAATTTCAAACATTAAAACCCTTCCAATAATATTTCGGTTACCACAAAAAAACCTGCATAAGAGAATTATGCAGGTTTTATACAGTTAATCATTTCAATATTGACAAGGGGGAGATCCACCGTTATAGAGATAGTCAATCAGGTAGGTAATATCCTTAATATCACAGGTGAAGGAACAATTACAATCGCCGGCATCAGGGGTTGAGGGTTCTGCTCCATTCTTATATAAATAATTAATCATGTAGGCTATATCCTTGATATTGCGCCGCCGATCACAATTAACATCGCCGTTTAGGACATCGGCAATGTTTAATTCAAAATATTTGAAGAAGCTTTTAACAGGTATGGATGAATCCTTTACTTCGAGCGCAAAAACGAATTATTTGGATTCTTGGGGGCGCCCATGGATAAGGCCATTGGAGTCGAGTATCAATCCCGTCGGGAGGTTAGCGACCCGAACCGACCAGGTGTAGGGTGGAGTTCCCCCCGTTGCATGCATCTGATAACTGTAATCTAAACATATATCCCCGGAGGGAAGAGGCGTCTGCTCTGTAATAGCAACAGCGTCGATATCAAGAAGAGCGGCAGCAACTCCGAAGTTGCAGGTATTATATTGTATCCAAAAATAGCCGCTGTCTCCCCATGATGCGGCCCAGCTGTTTTTCACCCTCCAGGCGCCCGCGCCATTGCACAGGTCGTCATCCCAGCCGACTATAAGAACGGCATGATTGACATCGTTGGTATATCCCGAATGACTATAACAACCGTTGTCATAATAGAAGAAATCATCATATACCCAGAAGGCCACGGCCACAGGAGAAGTCATGACAGCTGTTTTTATGGCATTGATATTGTTGGGGATTGCTGTCCAGCCGGCGATTTTAGCTACTGCTGGATACTGAGTTTCCGTGCAGGGAATATTATGATTAGCCTGATATGGCATTGCGCTTTCCACGATAGCTCCAAAACTCTGTTGATGCGCATATGCATTATCCATCCATCCGCCATTGCACCCCCATCCATAAGAGACACAAGAAAGTATTTGCTGTTCCGAAAGGTCAAGTTCCATTTGACGATGAATTTTATAACTGGCTTCTAAGGCTCCGGTGGCCGCGAATATCCAACAAGAACCGCATTGTCCCTGA
The DNA here is from genome assembly GCA_026397495.1 of Candidatus Zixiibacteriota bacterium. Classification (GTDB taxonomy): domain Bacteria; phylum Zixibacteria; class MSB-5A5; order GN15; family PGXB01; genus JAPLUS01. The sequence goes on from JAPLUS010000045.1 coordinate 4,069, forward strand.
TTTTTGACCGGTGTTACTTTTCCGGAATCAGCCCAATTAAAATGGGATGGCAGTTCGGCCGGCGATTTAACTCGAAAGTGCTGAGGGAGGTGTGCTCGCCAAATCTCCTCTCAATTGGGTGGTAATTTTAACCCCAATAGCTGCTTACGCTCTTCGGGAGTATAATTTTCGACGATTGGGTTTGAAGACGCTGTCCAGTTAAGACCTTCATTCGCGATCTTCTTCTGAATGGCGGCTAATTCCTGTTCGGATTGTGAGGCGGCAAAAACGAGGTTAGTGAGTAAAAGTGAGGCGAGAAGCAAAGGCGGGAGCACAAGAAATCTCTTCATAGGTGGCACCTATCATTAAAGAGTTAGGTAACTGATTTTACCTTTAAATCATCTTTTATAAAGATATGTTGGAGAATATTATTGTCAATAAATATTGATAAAACCCAAAGGGAAAAAATACTATAAAAAAGGGGTCCGAGTATTTATCCCTTCAAAAGCGGAAGCCATATTGAATCTTTCTTAAAGGACATCCCTACCGTCGACCCATCCTCATCACCGCTTTTTTCAAAACAAATTACACCCAACCCCTTTACCTTGCCACTCAATACTCATTTAATAAAGCAGGGCATAGATGATGTCATCCACAATATGATAAAAGCGTGCCCACCAACCGCAGTCCCAAGAACCAACACAATGGTCATAACCCCAGGCAAATGCGGCCGTCGGCATTACATTTCCGATGAGCAGCAATAAACACAGGACACCAAGGATGAGTTTTAATTTTCTGAATAGTTTCATTCTGTCACCTCCTCTCAATTTTTAGTATTAATTCTAACAATCTATTTAGAGCGATCATATCCTGCTCTTGAATGGCATTTTTGGTTTGCCAGCTTTTTTATTGTGTGCCGCCTAGTTGCCACAAATAACTGGTGGGACACCAGTTATACCAGGCGGCACTCTTTGGCTACTTGCCAATTTTGTGTTGTCAGCGAGTAAGCAACATTCCATAAATTAGGGACATCAAATCACGTGCCGACATTTTATGGGTATCTCTTATGTTTAGGTATGTTATTATCTTACAATGCAATATGACGATAATTATTATATTGCCATTTGAAGCATTAAAAGGATTTATAGAAGAAATCTGCGAATTTGCTCAAAAAGCGGCTACGAGCCCATCATAACTCATTGAATATCAATAGGGAAATCTCGTAACGGATTATTTGAAAATCTGCGAATCAAGAAAAGTGAACTTATTCGTATACTTAAGAAAGCGAAAACTCCATTTTTCCGGTGCCGACAGCTCGTCTGCCGCTCGCCTGCCAGTCGAGCAGGGTCAAGCAGAGACTAGCAGGAAAGTGACCGACAAGCAAAATCTAATTATTTTTCAATTAGTTAGTGTTTAACTTTGGCGGGGAATCTTAGTCTTGCA
>JAPLUS010000282.1 GCA_026397495.1 Candidatus Zixiibacteriota bacterium
CAATAATGACCCGCACTTCCTCATCAATGAGTCTGGCCGTATCCTCGGAATAGTCCCGATGCTGGGCGATTTCCCGTCCCAGGAAAATTTGTTCCTCTTTGCGGCCAAAAGTGATGGGTCCCAGTTTATCCGACATCCCCCATTTACAGACCATGTTTTGAGCGATTTCAGTCGTGCGCCTGAGATCATCGGCAGCGCCGGTTGAGAGTTGGTTGAAGACAACCTTTTCGGCAGCCCTTCCACCCATCGCATATACCAATCGTGTTTCCAGCCGTTCTTTGGAGTGGGTATGTCTTTCATCGACCGGCAAGAAATGAGTAACGCCCAGAGCCATTCCACGGGGAATAATGGTTACCTTATGAATCGGATCGGCGTTGGGGATGAATTTTGAAACCAAAGCGTGCCCGGCTTCATGATAAGCAACCATTTTCTTTTCATCTTCAGGAATAACCAAAGATCTTCTCTCGGCGCCCATCATTACTTTATCTTTGGCCTCTTCAAAATCCTCCATCATAACGGACTCGCGGCTTCTGCGAGCCGCCAGCAAAGCCGCCTCATTAACCATATTGGCCAAATCGGCTCCGGAAAGGCCCGGCGTGCCGCGAGCCAGAATGTCAAGTTTGACATCCTCGCCCAATTTAATTTTCTTGGCATGAACCTTCAGGATTCCTTCCCGGCCTCGGACATCAGGGGAATCAACAACTATTTGCCGATCAAATCGCCCTGGTCGGATAAGGGCCGGATCGAGAATATCGGGACGGTTAGTGGCGGCAATTAATATTACTCCTTCATTGGATTCGAAACCATCCATCTCCACCAGGAGTTGATTCAGGGTTTGCTCTCGTTCATCATGACCACCGCCCAGTCCAGCGCCTCGATGACGGCCGACGGCGTCGATTTCGTCAATGAATATTATGCATGGGGCATTCTTCTTGCCCTGCTCGAAAAGGTCGCGAACGCGACTGGCTCCAACACCGACAAACATCTCAACAAAATCGGAACCGGACATCGAGAAAAACGGCACCCCCGCCTCACCGGCGACAGCTCTAGCCAGAAGGGTTTTCCCTGAACCGGGAGGGCCAAGCAAAAGGGCGCCTTTGGGAATCTTTCCGCCCAATTTCTGGAATTTGCCGGGGTCCTTAAGAAATTCGATTATTTCATGCAGTTCTTCCTTAGCCTCGTCAACACCGGCAACATCGTTAAAGGTTACCTTTGGCCGTTCGTCGGTTGAAAGCTTAGCGCGGCTCTTGCCAAATGAAAAAAGCCCCTTTGGGCCGGATGCTCCCTGCATCTGACGCAGGAAAAAGAGCCAGATAAAAATAAGAAGGAACCAAGGGGCGATGGTTATTAAAACCGATAGATAGTTGGTCCCCTCTGTTTTGGCGGTTATATTTACTCCAGCTTTTTCAATGCGGTCTATCAAGCTGAAATTGTTATCCTCAAAGGGTATTCGGGCTTTGAATTTGGTAAAACGTCCAGTCGTATTTCCAATCGGCAGGGTTGCTTCGGATTTAAGGCGTCCCTCAATTTCTTTATCTACAAATGTTACGGAGACGATGTTTCCCGTTGCCAGTTGATTTAAAAACTCACTATAAGAAATCTCCGCCGTATCCTTGTTGGTTGAGGTATAAAGGCTATAGGCAAAAATAAAAGCCAAAATTATTATTGCCCAGAAAGCCAGTGACTTAACCGGGCCTTTCCAACTGAAAGAATCTTTGGTGTTGGGATCATTTTTTGTCGGGCGACCCGGCCTGCCGGTGGGATTCTCAGCAAATCTATATATAAGGTTTTTTAAATCCATCAATCTTTAACTCCTGCAATAATATACAAATAATATCGACAAAACAGCCAAGAAATAATGAAAATAATTCTATTTAATTACCTTGCCAATAAAAGGCAGATTGCGGTATTTTTGTGCCGCATCAAGTCCAAAACCAATAACGAAATTTTCCCCGGCGTCGAATCCTTTATACTTAATATCCACGTCCATCTTTCGGCATGATGGTTTGTCCAGTAACGTGACAACCTCAATTGAAGCCGGTTCCTGCAATTTTAGATGGTCGATTATAGCTTGAATGGTTTGACCGGAATCGACAATACCCTCGATCAACAGGATATGCCGTCCCTTAATCGATCCCTTTGGCCCGCCGGCCATAGTAACATTTGTTTCCGCTTCCAGACTGCCATTATAACTGGAAGCAGAGATAAACTCAAGCTCGATAGGAATTGAGATATTCCTTATTAAGTCGGCCAGAAATATAATGCTTCCCTTAAGAACCCCGACCAATATTGGGTCCTTATCGGCATAATCCTGCGATAGTTGTTTCCCGATCTCTTTAATCCTTCGGGCAATTTTGTCCTGTGTAAAAAGCAGTTCAAATTTATGTGTTCCCATCGCCCTTTCCTCTGATAATCTCTATTTCTAAAACGTTGGTGGTGTTTTCATCAATTTTGCATCGGTCCGCTATCTGCTGTCCGACAATCCAGATTATTCCCTGATTGTCAAAAATCAGCGGAATCTCATCTCTTATAAATTTTGAGACCTTTCGATCGGT
>JAPLUS010000396.1 GCA_026397495.1 Candidatus Zixiibacteriota bacterium
TTTGCTCTGGCGGCGGCAATTAATGGCATAATGGTGCGCGAACGACCGGCAGCCAATATTTTTATGGGCGCTTTTTTTGCAGAATCACTGCTTCTGGCGGAAACCGGTAACGCCGCCGGATCAATTCAAATTGCCGGAACCGCGGAGCCGGAACAATTACCCTTCTTCATTGCTTCGTGTGATTATACTCTTATGGGAGAAGAGCTTTATGCCGCCTCCAGTTACTTGAGTCATGAACCGTTACTTTTGGGCGGCCTTAAGGGGCAAGATTTTATAAAGGCCATATTGGTCGTAATTATAATTGTGGGGATTGTTTTGTTGACCTTTGGCCTGGGTGATTCATTTGTCAATCTCTTTAACGCCGGATAATCTTAAGATGAAAACGACTTTACCGGTCATAGTGGCTTTCTTATCAGGTCTGATAATGATTATCGGATTTTTTTTCAACCTTGAGGGAACACGGCTGGGAAATGTCCAGGACGGAGCTCTTCAGTGGGTTACCATAGTCGGCGGTTTTACTCTTCTCTTGGGGGTGGTTTCCATTGTCCGAATTCATTCCCGATCAATCGGCCAGAGAAAAAAGGGATGGATGTTTAATCTGGCTGCATTGATTTCCATTTTTGCGATGGCGATACCGGCAATTTTGCCGGTTTCCGCCGGATCGAAATTGGGCGGGATTCTCTATAGCCTGATACCTCTGAGTTGGAGTTCATTTTTTGGCACGGGCTCTGGCTCCATCTATGATTGGTTGTTCAATTATCTCGAATCACCGATGATGGCGACTATGTTTGCCATGCTGGCCTTTTATGTCGCTTCGGCGGCCTATCGAGCTTTTCGAGCTCGCAACGCTGAGGCGAGTTTACTTCTGATAACGGCCGTGTTGGTAATGCTTTGGCGGATTCCGATGGGTGAGGCATTTCTGCGCCAAATCCATCCTGCCATCCCCGGTTATATCAATACTTTTATTATGAATGGCGCCAATGTGGCGGTCCAGCGGGGAATCCTTATCGGTGCCGCTCTGGGCGCCGCCTCCATGTCGCTTCGCATTATACTCGGCATCGAGCGTACTTATATGGGAAAAAATTAGAATGAATTTCTGGAATAAGATATCCTATTTAGATCGCCGCTGGATTTATCTTCTGGTGGCCATATCGGTCATTTTCCCGATGCTGGTGGTTGTTAAATTTCCAGTAGAGCTCACCCCTGAAGCCGAACAACTCTATAATGCCGTAGAATCACTTCCCGATAGTTCCGCTATCTTCCTGACCTTTGATTATTACCCCTCAACTCTGGCTGAGACCGAGCCGATGTCGATCGCCGTGCTTAATCAGATGTTTCGGAAAAATATGAAAGTCATCACTATGACAACTATTCCGCTGGGAGGGCCGTCGATTGCTGAGAGAGTTACCCGCAAGTTGGCGGCGCAGTATCATAAGGTTTATGGGGTCGATTATGTCAATCTGGGTTATAAGGCCAATTATGTGGCGGTCCTGAAAGGGATGGGGAGTTCCATTGAATCCATTTATCCGGCCGATAACAGTGGGACGCCCCTGAGGAATTTGCCCCTGATGCAAAGAGTAAAGAATTATAAGGATATTAAATTCATATTCGCGGTGGCTGATAATGGTATTGTTGATTACTGGATTTCGATTGTTAATGCGCAATTTGG
>JAPLUS010000394.1 GCA_026397495.1 Candidatus Zixiibacteriota bacterium
AATCCGCGAAGTATCATACTTCTGTCTTAATAAATAGTTTTCAAATGCCCGCATCTCCGGTCGTGTGGTAACCGAGGCAAAAATTACAAGATCGGGGAGAGTTTGGCTGTAAATCTTCGTGAATGCGGAATCGAAATAGATCTCTGTTGTGTCGGGCACAAAAAGACAGGCAGAGGTCAGATTGTAATTCTCCGCGACAGCGGTTTGGCAATCAAAAGCAGGGGAGAGTTCCGCCGTTATCAAAGAAATATGGCATCCTTTTTCCGCTCCCAGATAATAGATAAGCGGCCAATCGATGACCGCTTCATTCTCATAAATGTAGGCAATGTCGATATCGGTCAAGAGGCGGTCCAAATATGAAGCTCCCGCTGTCGGATAAAAAGAGACGAGGAGAATAGGTATGATTAGCCAAAGGGATTTTTTAAGATTCATTCTTGAAATATAGAAGGTTCCTTAAGAGGTGTCAAATTTTAAGAATAAAAAAAACCGCTCATCTATTAAAGTGGGCGGTTTTCAAGTATTATCGAATTTTATAACTGCTGGTTTTCCTTGAGCTTATTGTAGAGTTTATCGGCCATCTCCAATGGGGTTTCGCCGGTAATTATCTCTCCCTTTTGACGGGGGGGGGGTGGCATTACCTTAAGTATTCTCGTCAGAGAGTTGGCTCCCACCGATGAATTATCCAAGCCGATGTCGGAAGCCGACCATTTGACAATAGGCGCCTTTTTAGCCGTCATTTTGCCCCTTAAAGAGGGCAGCCTCGGTTCGTTGATCTCTTTTACAACCGAAAAGACGGCCGGCAAGGTAACTTCTATGATGTCGTACCCTTCTTCGGTCGTTCTCCATACGGTCAGCTTGCTTCCTTCTACCAAGGCAATTTTTTTGACAAACAAAACCTGAGGGACTCCCAAAAAGGCCGCGACCGCCCCGGGAACTTGAGCTGAATCGTCATCAATTGCCTGTTTGCCTGAAAGGATGATATCGAATTGTCCCAACTTCTTTAATCCCGCCGCCAATATTCGGGCGGTTGCTTGTGGGTCGCCCTTTTCGAAGATAGCATCAGATATCAAGACGGCTTCATCCACACCCAGAGCGAGACAGTCGCGTAGCGCTGATTCCGCCCGCGGGGAACCGACTGTAATGGCGGTTACTTTTCCGCCATGCTTCTCCTTAAGTCTTAAGGCCTCCTCGACCGCATATTCATCAAAGGGATTGACAATTCCCGGACCTGATGGCAAAACCACCTCATTGGTCGCCTTGTCCACTTTCACCAGTTCAATTTCGGGCACTTGCTTAATCAGCACTACTATATTCATTAAAAGCCTCCTGTTAAGTCAAGGGAGCATAATTGTAAAGATTTTTTGACAATAAAATGATTTTCCGGAGAATGTCAACTGGTAGTTGGAAATATGGTTAGACGAAATCAGGCAATATCACCAGCAGACTTATAATTCCCCCTGATTGCTTTTCTTAGTCGGTTGGAGATGTCCCAGCGCCGCTACCCAAAAATATCCGATTAAATATAGTGGGGGGATTCAACTAACACTTTCTATCACGGAAATATTAGTGGCGGAACCGCACGACTTCGTCGGGGGTTTCGCCCTACTCAACTAGTGTTTGAATATCACCAGCAGACTTATAACTCCCCCTGATTATTTTTCTTAGTCGGTTGGAGATGTCCCAGCGCCGCTGCCGCCGCTTGCTGTTCAGCCTCTTTTTTGGTCGAGCCGGTTCCAGTTCCGGTAGTCTTGCCGTTGGTATGAACGGCGATTTTGAACACTTTCTCGTGGTCCGGCCCCTCTTCGGAGACGACCTCATAAATAGGCGCCCCCTCTCCGCGGGCCTGAAGATATTCCAATAAATCCCCTTTATAGTTATGTTGATTGATATTGGCAAGAATATCCTCTTGGCGGGAAATAATTGTTCTATGCACAAAATTGCGGGCCACATTCAGACCGCCATCGAGATAAATAGCGCCGATAACCGCCTCAACGGCATCGGCGATTATTGAACTCCGCTGCTGGCCGCCGGATTTTTCTTCTTCGGCTGAAAGGAGAATGAAATTATTCAGGCCGGATTCCTTACCTGCTTGCGCCAGAGCTGATTCATTAACCAGGAAGGCCTTTGTCTTGGTTAAATCTCCCTCGTCATATTCGTGGAAAGTGCGATAAAGATGCTCCGCTATAATCATCCCCAAAATAGAATCGCCCAGATATTCCAACCGCTCATTTGACGGCATAGGATTATCAGGATTCTTGATGAATGAACGATGAGTCAGGGCCTGAATCAAATAGGCCGGGTTTTGAAAGAGATATCCCAGCCTCTGATTGAAAGCATCAACCAGACTTTTTTCTGTCTGATTCGGTGATTTGCCGGCGAGTCTCTTTAGAAAATAAAATAGTCCCACGGTTATTCTTGACCGTTATACCGCCGTCCCGCTATGCAAATATTATGACCGCCAAAGCCGAAAGAATTACTCAAAAAGAGATCAAATTGGAAATCTCTCGCCTTATTGGGTACGTAATCCAAATCACATTCCGGGTCGGGATTGTCCAGATTAATGGTCGGGTGTAATTTCCCACTCTGAAGCGATTTTATCGATGCAATAAATTCCACCGCGCCGGCCGCTCCGAGAAGATGGCCGATTAATGATTTTGTGGAATTAACCGGAATCTTGTAAGCATAATCCCCAAAAACTGCCTTGATTGCCTTGGTTTCGGCAATATCCCCAAGAATGGTGGCGGTGCCATGGCTGTTTATATAACCAACCTCTTCCGGTTTTAACTCGGCGTCCTGGAGAGCTCTTAACATTGCCCTTCGAGCCCCGTCACCATCAGGAAGCGGAGCGGTTATATGATGGGCATCGCAGGTCATTCCGACGCCAATAATCTCAGCGTAAATTTTGGCGCCTCTGGTCAGAGCCGATTCCAGCGATTCAAGAATGATAATTCCGGATCCTTCGCCCATTACAAAACCATCTCGGTCTCGATCGAAAGGACGGGATGATTTCTCCGGTTCGTCATTACGGGTACTCAATGCCCGAGCCGAACAAAACCCGGCCATTGAACTCGGCGTGATAGTCGATTCCGCTCCGCCGGCAATCATAATATCCGCTTCGCCGCGCTGGATAATCCGGAAAGCGTCCGCGATGGCATGTGACGATGAAGCGCAGGCTGAAACAGTGGCGTAGTTCGGACCCCGGAACCCAAAGCGTATGGCAACCATTCCGGCGCACATATCGATAATCATCATCGGAATAAAGAAGGGTGACACACGACCCGGTCCGGAATCGAGCAATGATTGATGCTGTTTTTCAAAGGTGCTGATTCCTCCAATGCCCGACCCAATTACGACTCCGGCGCGATCGAGATCAATCTTGCTTAAATCAAGACCGGAGTCATCCACGGCTATCTGGCTGGCCGCAAGGGCATATTGCTCCGATAAGTCCATCCGCCGAACCTCCTTCTTATCGAAGAATTTGGTCTCGTCGAAGCCCTTTACCTCAGCCCCGATTTTAGTGGGGTATTCAGTGACATCAAAACGGGTAACTTTCCCAATACCACATTGGCCGGCCAATAAACCTTGCCAGAAATCGTCAAGGTTACAGCCAATGGGAGTAACTACCCCCATTCCGGTAACAACGGTCCTAACCTTCTTCATTGGAAATATCTCGATCTCCTTAGTCTTGTTTCGCGTGCTCTTTTATGTATCTGATGGCGTCGCCGACTGAGGTTATCTTCTCGGCATCCTCATCGGGAATTTCGATTTTGAATTCCTCTTCCAAGGCCATTACCAGTTCTACCGTATCGAGAGAATCGGCGCTTAAATCCTCGACAAACTTGGCTGATTCCGTCACCTGGGTAGCATCCACGCCGAGCTGCTCGACGATAATCTCTTTTACCTTCTGTTCAATTTCAGCTGACATTAGTAATTCTCCTTCGTTTATCAGTTAATAATTAATCTTCACATCAACATACCGCCGTCAACCCCGATTACCTGTCCGGTAATATAAGCCGCATCGTCGGAAGCCAAAAAGGCAACGACTCCGGCGATATCCTCCGGGGTTCCCGGCCGTTTCAGTGGAATATTATTCAAGAAAGCATCATGTGCTTCATGGGATAGCTTGCTGGTCATTTCGGTCGTGATAAATCCTGGGGCAATCGCATTGACTGTTATTCCCCGTCCGGCCAATTCTTTTGCGGCCGTCTTAGTCAATCCAATCAACCCGGCTTTACTGGCGGCATAATTGGCCTGTCCGGCATTCCCCATCCGGCCGACCACCGATGATATATTTATTATTCGTCCTGAGCGCTGTTTCATCATGACCCTGGCCGCTGCTTGAGTTACCAGAAAAGCACCCTTAAGATTTATGTCGAGAACCCTATCCCAATCTTCCTCAGACATTCGTATCATCAGAGTATCTTTGGTGATACCGGCATTATTTATCAGAATGTCCAGTGTTTGATATTTGGCAACCGTATTATTAATAAGCCCGCTTACATCTGCGGCGCTGGTAACATCGGCTTTAATGGCCAAGGCGTTATATCCTTTGTCGCGAAATTCCTGGGCGGTGGTTTCGGCCAACTCGGCCAAGATATCGGAGATTACTATCTTGGCGCCCGAGGCGGCCAAGCGCTCGGCTATTGCCTTGCCGATTCCCCGAGCCGAACCGGTTATAAGTGCTGTTTTTCCTTCAAATTTCATTGTCATTTCATCACCCTATGCCAAAATTCCGGATATCGGCGAGAGTGTCTATATTATAAATTTGTGCTCCCTCCAGTTCGCGTTTTGCCAAACCGGCCAGCACCTTGCCGGGGCCAACCTCAATCATTCTATCTATGGCATGGTTCTTGAAAAATTGCATTGTCTGTTGCCATCTTACCGGTGAAGTCAACTGCTCAATCAACAACTTCTTGAGGTTAGCCGCGTCTTTGGTGGCCATGGCGGTGACGTTGGGAACGATATCAATTTTCGCCGTCTGAAAAGTTATTCCTTCCAGAAATTTCTCCAGCTCTTTCTGAGCCGGTTCCATCAGCGGTGAGTGAAAAGCCCCGCCCACCGGTATCGTCATGGCTCTCTTGGCGCCTTGCTCCCGACAAAGACGGCAGGCTTCCTCCACTCCGGCGGTGGTTCCGGATATGACAATCTGCCCGGAGGAATTAAAGTTGGCCGGCACGACGATTCCCTTTTCCGACGCCTTATGACATATTTCCACAATCTTGTCTTCTTCCAGTCCCATAATGGCGGCCATTGTCCCTTGATTTTTTCGGCAGGCGATTTCCATCAAGGCCGCCCTTTTGATCACCGCGCGTAAAGCATCCTCATAACTGAGAACTCCGGCCATGGCCAAGGCGCCATACTCGCCTAAGGAATGCCCGGCGGTTAAATCGGCCTGTGGAAGTTTATCCTTCATAATGGTCAGAACAGCTAAGGAGTGCAATAAAATGGCCGGTTGAGTAAAACGAGTTTCCTTTAGTTTTTCAGCCGATCCTTCGAATGAAAGTCGGGCAACATCCTCCCCGATTTCAGAGGAAGCCAAGTTATATAATTGGCGCACGCCGCTATCGGATTGATATAAATCTTTTCCCATGCCGACATA
>JAPLUS010000289.1 GCA_026397495.1 Candidatus Zixiibacteriota bacterium
GGAGTATGAGCATAGTCCACCAGCACGGTAAAAGGCTGACCCATATTAACCGGATGGAAACGTCCGGGAACCGGTTTGGCGGCTTCAAGCGCCTGCACAATTTTCTCAAGGTCAATCTGCAGGGCCAACCCTACGGCGGCGGCCCCGGCCATATTCGACAGGTTATAACGGCCAAGAAGTTTTACACTCATTTTTCGATTCCCGCGGGGCGTCATAAGCTCAAAGGTTGACGCCTCCGCCAGAAGAGCCGCCGACCGTATCATCACATCGGCGGTGCCGGTGGTTGAATAGGTAACGACCGGGCACTTGGCATCGTCAGCAAAGGCGGCAAATTCCGGAGCATCATTATTTATGACAGCACATTTATACTTTCCTTCAAGTTTCTTCAGAAAGAGCTTTTTGACGGCCAAATACTCTTCCATAGTATGGTGGAAATCAAGATGATCCCGACTAAAGGTGGTGAAAAGACCTACCTTAAATCCTATATTTTCAACTCGATTTAGTACCAGGGCGTGTGATGATACTTCAACCACGCCATACTTACAGCCGGCTTGTTTCATTTCGTATAAAAATTTTTGGACGTCAACCGATTCGGGCGTAGTCCGCTCAGCTTTATAGACTTTATCAGTTGTATCATAGGTAAGCGAGTTAAGCATCCCTGTTTTTTGGCCGGCGGTTTCCAGGATTTTCTTTATTAAATAGACCGAAGTACTCTTGCCATTGGTTCCGGTAACCCCGATTATATTCATTTTCTCACCGGGATAATCATAAAAGCGGGCCGCTAAATCGGCCATCGTCTGGCGCGGGGAATCAGCCACAATTACCGGAAGGTCAGAATTAATCGGCCTGTCCGTCAGTATGGCAACGGCGCCGTTACTGACGGCATCGGGGATAAAGGATTTACCATCCATTTTATAGCCGTTTATTGCTGCAAAAAGCATCCCGGGTTTGATTCGGCGAGAATCATATTCAATCCCGCTGATGGGAATATCATCATTCCCGATTAACTGAATACCTTTAAGAGATTTAATTAACTCTTTTAACTGAATCTTCATCGGTAATCCTATTGGTGCATATCAAACGACATTTAACATTTTTATCCACAATGGCTCCTGCCGGCGGTATTTGGCTGTCAACGAGACCGCTTCCCTGCACCTCAAATTCAATTCCCAAACGATTGAGCAAGGAAATGGCCATTCGCATATTCATCCCGCTCATATCGGCCATAGATAATGAATCAGTCCCGCTATCTACCAGCACAGCCACTTTTCCATTGCCATATATCTTTTGGCCCGCCGGCGGATATTGCCAGATGATTATCCCACAAGAGACGTTGGTGACCAACTCTATTCCTTTTCTTTGCGCCATCTGCTTCGCCAGAGACATCTCTCGACCCGTAAAATCAGGAATATCAATCAGCCCCTTGACCGCATAACTCGCAACCAGCTTTGTATCCGGGCGAACTTCATCCGGATTGGCCAGAGTATAGCGCTCGGCGATAGATTTGAAAACAGGTCCGGAGGTATAACCGCCATAATGGATCGGCTCCGGTTCATGCAGGACAACTATACCGGCTATTTGGGGTTGATCAGCGGGGAAAAAACCCATGAAAGAAGCAACATATTTCCCATTCTTGTAGGTGTGTTTTATGGTATCAGGTACCTGCGCAGTACCTGTCTTGCCTGCTATGGAGACAATTTTCGACTTCACCGGAGTAGCCGTTCCTCGCTCAACAACCCCAACCATAAAACGGCGGAGAATCTGAGCTGTCTCCGGTTTTGTTACGGTTCCCAGCAGGTCC
>JAPLUS010000392.1 GCA_026397495.1 Candidatus Zixiibacteriota bacterium
CACGACTGCTTTACTATCGCTGAGATAGTTGTCACCGAGTCGCTGGGGATTTTTCAGCCGGGAAAGGGAGGCGAGGCGGCCATAAAAGGGGAGACCGGCTTGGAAGGGTCGTTCCCAATCAATACTTCCGGCGGCCTGAAGTCAAAGGGTCATCCGGTCGGCGCTACCGGCATTGCGCAGGTAATTGAGGTTGTCAAGCAGCTTTGCGGCGAAGCCGAAAACGGACGTCAGCTTAAGAAAAAACCTAAAATCGGTATGACTCAGAATATGGGTGGTTCCGGCGGTTCAACTCTGGTTCATATTTTGGAGGTGGTCTGATGTTTCCAGCACGAGCACATAGAGAATATCCGCATCGTTATCGCCTTGAGGCCGGTCGATGCCGTAAATGTGGGAAAATAGTTTTTCCCTATCGTTTAATTTGTCCCAGCTGCGGCCATAGAGAATTCGATAAGACTATCCTGCCTGACACGGGCAAACTAATATCCTTTAGTGTTATTAGGGTGGCGCCATCGCAGTTTGCCGATCAATCGCCTTATGCCATTGGTATTGCCCAACTGACCAATGGCGTGAAACTTTTGGCGCAGATTACAGACTGTGATGTTGATAAACTGGAAGTGGGAATGGAGATTCGTATTGAATTCCGACGAGTGCAAACGGATGGTCACCAAGGTATCATAAGTTACGGATATAAGTTTGTACCTAAGTGGTACTAATAACAACTCTGTTTTGGCAAAAATGGCTGTGGCCATTTCTGCCAACGAGAAAATATTCGGCCTTTTGAGGATAGGGTACAAATGTATAGAATAGAATCAAAAGCCAGTACAAATTCCGCAATCTATCGAGAGAATTATCAGAAAAATAAGGAACAACATCTCCTCTTTAAGGAGAGGTTGGAAAAACTAAAAGAAGGCGGCCCGGAAAAGTCCCGTAAGGTGCATTTGGAGCGCGGAAAGCTTCTGACGCGCGACAGAATAAGCCTTCTCTTTGATAAGAACACCCCCTTCTTAGAACTCTCTTCCTTCGCCGCCTATGATATGTATGATAACGAGGCGCCCGCCTCGGGTATCATCACCGGTATTGGAATTGTCCATGGGCGCGAGGTGATGGTAATTGCCAATGATGCCACGGTTAAAGGGGGAACCTATTACCCGATTACTATCTTGAAGCATGGACGCGCTCAGCAAATTGCTGAAGAAAATAATCTCCCGTGTATCTATTTGGTTGATTCTGGCGGCATATATCTCCCTTTGCAATCGGGTGTCTTTCCCGATAAGGATCATTTTGGAAGAATATTCTATAATCAGGCGCGGATGTCGGCCAAGGGAATTCCGCAGATTTCCGTGGTTCTTGGTTCCTGCACGGCCGGCGGGGCCTATCTTCCGGCGATGTCGGATGAAGCCGTCATTGTCCGTAAACAGGGTACGATCTTTATCGGCGGGCCGCCGCTGGTCAAGGCGGCTACCGGTGAAGTAGTCAGTGCCGAAGATTTGGGCGGAGCTGATGCATGCCTTATCAATCTGCCGGAATATTATTGAGAATCTAAATCGCAAACCAAAATTCGAACTTGATATGGCCGAACCGGAGAAACCGTATTATGACCCGGAGGAACTCTATGGAGTCGTTCCCAATGATATCCGAAAACAGTATGATATACGCGAGGTCATAGCTCGGTTGGTGGATGGCTCCAGGTTTCACGAGTTTAAAGAGCTTTATGGTATCACGCTGGTTTGCGGTTTTGCGCGAATTATGGGTTATCCGATAGGCATATTGGGGAATAATGGAATCCTGTTCTCGGAATCCTCTCTCAAAGGCGCTCACTTTATTGAGCTGTGCACGACCAGGAAGATTCCCCTCTTATTCTTGCAAAATATCACCGGATTTATTGTCGGTCGGCAGTACGAGGCGGGGGGGATCGCCCGCGACGGCGCCAAACTGGTGCACGCCGTGGCTAATGCGCAGGTGCCGAGGTTTACGGTCATCGTCGGCGGTTCCTATGGCGCCGGTAACTATGCTATGTGCGGTCGGGGATATTTCCCCAGATTACTCTGGATGTGGCCTAATTCCAAGATATGCGTTATGGGGGGTGAGCAGGCCGCTGATGTGTTGGCGACGGTCAAGGTAAATCAGCTTGAACGAGACGGTAGAGAGTTGACCAAAGAAGAAATCGAAGATATCCGTCGGCCTATTATTGAAAAATATGAAAGTGAGTCAACGCCTTATTATTCTACCGCCCGTCTGTGGGATGACGGTATTGTCGGGATGACCGAAACCCGTGAGGCGCTCGGTCTGGCTATTGCGATGGCCCTGAATGCCCCTATTCCCGATCAACAGTATGGTGTCTTTAGAATGTAGGCGATATGGATATGAAGAAATATGCCACAATAGATTACCGAATAGAAGACCGTACCGCCTATATCAGTTTTTGCCGTCCGGAAGTGCATAATGCCTTCAACGATACTCTGATTTATGAAATGACGGAGATATTCAGGAAGCTGGAAAAGGATAAAACCATCAGGGCGGTGGTTCTTTCCGGTCAGGGGAAATCATTTTGCGCCGGCGCCGATTTGAACTGGATGAAACGAGTTATAAATCAGTCATTTGAAGAGAATCTTAAAGAAGCTAACGCCCTGGCGGAATTGTTCAGCCTCATATATAATTTTCGTTGTCCGGTAATCGGTAGAATCAACGGCACGGCTATTGGCGGCGGAGTCGGTTTTGTGGCGGTATGTGATATTGCCATAGCGGCAGAGTCGGCTCAATTTTCATTTTCGGAAGTCAAAATTGGACTGGTGCCGGCCTGTATTGGGCCTTATGTGGTTAAGAAAATAGGTGAAGGCAAGGCGCGTGAATATTTTATAACCGGTGAACGGATAAATTCCGAAAAAGCTTATCGGATCGGTCTGGTCAATAAATATGTTCCCGATGATGAACTTGATATTACTGTGAAGGATCTGTTGACGATGATTGCGTTTTCGGGGCCGGAAGCGGTCACTATGGCCAAGAGACTGGTCTCATCAGTGTCGAATATGTCAGAGAAGGAATATAAGCCATTTACAGCGGAAATGATTGCCAGATTGAGAATATCCGGCGAAGGACAGGAAGGAATGAACGCTTTCCTGCAGAAGCGAAAACCTAATTGGACGGGGAAATAGATGCCAAAAGGGCTTTTTAAGAAGATATTAATTGCCAATCGGGGGGAGATTGCGGTAAGGGTTATCAATGCCTGTCGCCTTCTTGATATCCCAACTTTGGCAATTTATTCAACGGCGGATAAAGATGCAAAGCATACTCAAATGGCTGATGAGGCGGTGGAAATTGGCCCCCCTTCGCCAAGAGAATCATATCTGAATATTGATAAAATTATGGAAACCGCTCTGGCCAATGATTGTGATGCCATTCATCCGGGTTATGGTTTTCTTGCCGAAAATCCGCTCTTTCCGGAAGCCTGTGAAAAAGCCAAATTAGTTTTTATCGGCCCTTCGACGGAGGCGATGCGCCTTCTGGGGAATAAGGTCCAATCCCGTATTAAAATGTCCACGGCCGGAGTGCCGATTATTCCGGGTATGAAGGTCGTTGGATCTGACATAGGGATGTTCGAAAAAGCGGCCAAGGAAGCCGGTTATCCGGTCTTAATTAAGGCGGCCGCGGGTGGCGGCGGTAAGGGGATGAGAATAGTTCATCGGCCGGAAGAGCTTCAAAACGCCGTTGAGGCGGCGCGGCGCGAGGCGAAAAATGCCTTTGCCGATGACACCGTCTATCTGGAAAAATATATCGAAAGCCCCCGGCATATTGAATTTCAAATTTTGGCGGATAATCAGGCCAACACCGTCCACCTCTTTGAAAGAGAATGCTCGATTCAAAGACGGCATCAGAAAATTATCGAAGAAACCCCATCGACTGCATTGACACCAGCTCTACGAGCACAGATGGGGAACGCCGCCGTACGCGTGGCGGCCGCAGCCGGATATAGAAATGCCGGGACCGTCGAATGTCTCTTGGACAAAAATGGAGGTTTTTATTTTCTCGAAATGAATACCCGTATTCAGGTGGAACATCCGGTAACCGAAATGACAACCGGAGTTGATTTGGTCGTAGAGCAAATCCGGATTGCCGCCGGAGAAAAGATTTCTGAATATGTGACCAAGTCGCTTCAGCGGGGACATGCCATAGAATGTCGTATCTATGCTGAGGATGCGGAAAATAATTTTCTGCCGTCATCGGGGAAAATTCTCTACTATGAAGAGCCGGTTGGTCCCGGAATACGAGTAGATTCCGGTATTGCCGAAGGTTATACGGTCGGGGTCGAATATGATCCTATTTTAGCCAAGTTGATCGTTCATGCCCCCAATCGGGATCTGGCCATCGCCAAAATGATTAATGCCCTGAAGGATTATCGAATTTTGGGAATCAAGACTTCAAGAAAATTTTTAATCGACATCCTTAATCATCCTGAATTCAAAAAGGGGCAAACCTATACCGATTTTATAGAAAAGAATTTGTCGGATAGAGACATTGATTTGATTCCGGCGGTTGAATTGGCGGCGGCCGTCTCATCGGCGGCTATTCGGCGCGGGCCGCAGACAACGTCATCGATTCGGAAAGAAAAAGCTCTCTCACCCTGGCAAACTATCGGCCCCTGGGAAATCGGCATGAGGATAACCAAATGATCAACCAATTCCGGCATAGAGAAGAAATCATCGAAACCAAAACCAATCATGGCGCTTCCGGAACCGAAGTAACCATCGGCGAAAACAAATATCTGGTTACGGAAGTCTCACGCGGGAAGTACAGTGTTGTTTTTGATGGCGTCATAAAGCATATCTATTGCATTGTTAAAAATGAGATATCCTATCTGGATATAGACGGCCTTCTTCTGGAATTGACGATTCCTTCCGAGGATGGAACCTCTGCCTTGGCGGCCGGTGGTCATGCCGGCGAAAAAGATAAAATATTCGCACCCATGCCGGGGAAAATTGTGAAACTGCTGGTCAAAGAAGGGGAGAAGATCACCGAAAAACATCCGATGGTGATTGTGGAAGCAATGAAAATGGAAAATCAGGTCAATTCCCCCGCGGCCGGGAGAGTCAAAAAGATTAATTTTAAGGACGGCGACCAGGTGGGAACAGAGGTTCCAATCATAGAATTGGAACTTTGAAATATTTGTTGTGGGCAGAAATGCATTCTCTGTCCGCAGCATTATAATACATTTATAAT
>JAPLUS010000242.1 GCA_026397495.1 Candidatus Zixiibacteriota bacterium
GTCATCCCGAATTTATCCCGAAATTCGTCTATCAGTTGTGGATGCAGAGGGGCAGTGCATGAAAGTAGATAGCGAATATGGGACAGTTCGGGCGGTTTATTAATGGGCGTCTCCAGAAAGAAACGGTACATGCTGGGAACACCGAGGAAGATAGTAATTCCCTTCGATTCAAAGTCGGCCAGAATGCGGCGTGGGATAAAACTATCTTGAAGCATCAGTGTGGCACCCGATGACAGCATGGCCAACACTCCTAGGTCAAATCCGTAAGAATGTGATACCGGCACGACCGCGAGAATTCGGTCTCTATTGGTGATCATGAGAGTATCAACAACATTATCGGTTTCGGCCAGGATATTGGCAGCCGAAAGAGCAATTCCTTTCGGCTCCCCGGTGGAACCGGAAGTAAACTTAATCAGGGCGGCATCATTCAAAAGGGGATGACGCATCGCGGGAGTAGGATTATCACCCAATGAAAAGCAGACAGTGTCATCATTGACTTTAGTATGTACCATACCGACCCGGTAAGGTGATATTCGTCGCTCAAAGTCATCAATCTGTGCCAAAGAAACCAAAAAACAGCGTGGGGAAAGATTGTCGAGGATTGCCTTCAATTCCGAACTTTGATACTTAGGGGAAATCAGGGCGACAATCGCTGAAAGGCGGCAGAGCGCCAGAAAAGAAGTAACAAAATTGATCATGTTAGGCAGCGCCAGGCCGATTAAGTCGCCTTCACGAATTCCAGATTCGCTCAGAGTATCAGCGATTTGCCCGGCCTTCGCGTAAAGCTCCTTGAAGGTAACTTGGCCGGAAGGGGATATTACCGCCGTATGACCGGAGAAAATGCGGGCCTTTTCACGGAAAGCACACCATATTTCAAATGAATACTTTTTGGCGTTCATATTTCGTTACTCACTACCTCAGCAAATAATGGTCCATTCCGCCATAATTATCCGAGATTTCCAAGATAGGGTTTAAAAACACTATTTGACGTGTTTCAGCATTTTAATAATGTAATGCCAAAATCCCCTCGAATTGTCAAGAAATTTCTCATTTCTCTGAATAACCGTTCCTATGACCACAGAAGTGACGGCGTTTTGCTATTGCCAGTCCTCCCGAAACCGCGCACAGCGGCAGAAACTTGTCCTTCACCCGGGCCAGACTGTGCAGACTGAGGCGCGTGAAGCCGAGATTAAATTTGAGATTGCCGAACACGTAATATCCGCCATCGGTAACTGTCACACCAAAACCCGACGGCACTTGTCGTTCGGCCTACAGCAGCAATGAGGCCAACAACGATATGTCATTGGCATCCGTCCCCATATTGCCTTAAGGGATTTATTAGGGCAATATAAGAGTAGGAATTGTTGGTTGCTGTTTTCTGCGGCATTCAAATCATTATGCTTTGACATCAGCGTATCCTTTTGTCTATCCGTAGCCTGAGGCCACGATTTTGATTGTAAAAGTTCAGCGAGATGCTTAGTATTTGCACAAGCAGATAAGTTGTCATTAGAGTGCTACTTATGAGAAAATGCGCGGGGACTGACGGGAATTTGCCCTAAAGCCCTAATTAATCCTCGCATAAGTTGATCCATGCATCGCTGTAAGTTGTTGAATGTAATATAGTTAATATATATGAGTTGGTGGTGTAATCTTGGCATCCTATTTGTGCCGGTTTTGTGGAGATATGAATGAACCAGTAGGTTGCTATAAAACTGTTGTCAATTGTGGCAATGATTCTTAATCAAAATGAGATTTTATGTTTCAATTTGCTTCCTGGATTTGTAACATATTGATGAGTCGAAGATAGCTTGTTTACTTGTTTTGGAATGACCTCATCATCAAGACTTAGAGGTCAATCTGCTGAAGTTTCATATATCCTTGTCAAGGCAGAGATTAGAGATATGGTTGAAAAGGTTGTTCCTGTAAGGAGGTTGAATTTATGAATAAAGTAAAAGGTTCTTTCTGCATATTGTCGCAGGCATTGCCTTTTGTTGCCTTTATGCTTATCTGGCTTCTGACTCCGGGAACTATCAACGCGGGGCAGATTGTTATTACTTCCCTGCCCGATACGATTTTTCAAACTGACCATATCGGAGCGGCCGGAACGATAGATACGATTGAGTTAGCCGGAACAAAGTTATCATCAGGGTCAACTGGTTTAGTATTAATGGGAACTTGGATGAATCCCTTGAATGGTTGGTATATAAAATTAGGGACAGATACTCTTGAGTTTGCAACTGATTCACTTGGATTAGATACTACAATATATGGAATTAGGTCTAAGGGTTCCGATGGGATTCGTATTATAGGTCATGTTGGTTCTGCTCCTCCGTTATATAGTCAGAATATTACCATCGAGGGTGGCACGATTATTTGTAAGGCATATAACCGAGCTGACTCAGTTGCCAGTTTTAATAATACCTGTCTCAATATCGGAGCGGAAGACGTTTATGTTCACAATACGAATATGATTGCGGATGGATGGAATGGCAAATGTGTGGTAGCTTCCGGTTATAATGTTGATATTGAGGGGGGAACATATGCAAGCAATGTTACCCATTATACTTCCCGTTGTCAATTTGATGCTACAATTGTGAGTTGCGCTAAGAATTTTGATGCAACTGTTGCCGCCGCTCAGGGATATACATATAATTTTAAAATTCACGGATTGACGATGGCAAATACCCCCCACGCAGGAATACGAGTTGGGAGCAGTGGTGGATCAACCAACTATGGTGTCTTTAAGATTTACAATAATAATATTATGGTTGATGCTCGTAATCTTACCTATACTGTTAATTCTGGCACCTGTGCCTCTTCCTCAAATCCCTATGCCCTTGCTTTAAGCAGTCCGGGGCCGGGAACTGAAGTATATAATAATACCATTACCAGTGGGACTGCTTATGGTGGAGGGCGGGGTATGCTGATTGAAGACGCACGGGGAACTTACAACAATTATGTAAAGGTGCACGATAATGTTATAAATATTCACGAAGGCCCCAATGCTGAATATGATGAGAATCATATGGAAACTCATGCCCTGCGGATTCGAACGGGAAGTCATCGTTACCTTTGGGTATATAATAATACCATCACGGCAACTGGCGATGCTGATGTCGGGACTTCCAGTTATGGAAAATCTGTAACGCCTATTAGATATTCGTGGAGTGATGAAGATGATATTGGATACACTTTTAATATCATCGAAAATAATACATTTGTTGCACATTCGCTTGGTGCGGGTGTTACCGCCTATGGTGTTTGCTATGATATGGTTGATGTTTTGGATACCACCCTCGCCTTTCGATATAATAATATTACAAGTGATAATATTGTTGTAAAATATGGAGAAATAAATGCTGGGGCATTGGGCATTAGAATGTTAGGGGACACGTTTAATATTCCAACTCCATCTTATAGTCCTGCTACTTTTTATGTAGGACACTTGGGTAATAATTGGCTCTCATATGAAAATTTGATTATTGATGGGCATTTTGAGGGGGCAGCAAAAGATACTAATATAATTTTTGCTGGTAATGGAACTTTGGAACTCGGTCTGGAACGGCTGCTCAAGATATATGTCAAAGGCAATAACAGTCTGCCTGTGGGGGGAGCCTCAGTCTGGGTTATCAACAACTATGGCGATACGGTGGTCAATGGAATAACTTCTGCGACCGGTCTCATAGATAGGCCGGTAACTTACTGGTGGGAATCGCGAACCGCCGATGATTCGACCGGCTATAATAATTTCATTATCAAAGCCAGGAAGGGAAGTGACAGCGCTGCGATTACTCATACTCTTTCGGCGACTTCCTTATCGCCAACTCTCACCCTGAATAATACGGCCGGAATCGAAGTGATTGATTCCATACCT
>JAPLUS010000456.1 GCA_026397495.1 Candidatus Zixiibacteriota bacterium
AGATGGTAATTGCCCTGTGATACAGGAGAAGTGTGCCACATACGTGTGCTCAGTTGAGAAAGGCCTGGCCTTCTGCTCAGAGTGCGCTGATTTTCCCTGCATCAAGCTTATGCCCTGCGCGGATAGGGCCTCTAACATACCGCATAATATCAAAGTCTATAGCCTTGCTCTGAGAAAGCAGAGAGGCGCACAAGAGTGGAATAACGCCATTAAAGACCTGTATGAGCTTTACTACAAAGGTCAGATGATTATCGGCAGAGGCCCTATGCCCAGTACCTGATTAATTAATCTATCTGGTTAGCCCCAGAGGTCATCGAGCTTATCCATTTTCGCCTTAGTGTCTCCAGCCAACGGCCCGAGTTCCTTGTAGGATTCAGGGGTGCCGTATTCCCTCACCTTTACAACCACCGGCATGGGCAGGGCATGCCCGAAAATCAGCGCCTGCTGTTTGGACTCAAGCCTGGAAAGCACGGATTTAAGTTCGCTTTTACCTGCCATCCCTGTCAAGACAGCATCAACATCCCTCTCATTATCCAGCAGGCAGGTAATCTTTGTGTGTACTTCCTCATTTCCCGCGCTATTTTGCCAAAGATGGTCTGTGATGCCACCTCGGGGTTGAGGAACTTGTGGGCTTCTTCAATTGTTATTACCATGGGAACGGGTTCTTTATTGCCTTTGGCATCGGAAATATCAACCTTCTCCCGGTACTGGGTGTAAATTCGCCTGCTTAAGAGATTGGCTACCAGTATGTATGCCGAGATATCGTCGTAACTGCCGAATTCAAGCACCACGTTAATGCCGCGCTCAAGGTAACCCAGCATGTTCTTGACAGCGTCATCAGGCGCGTGGGACATCAAGAATGGGAAACGCTGCAGGTTCATCAGGCTGCGCCTCAGGTTCCGCCACGTACTATCGTGGATTTCCATCTCCTTTTGAACCTTTTTGCTCTCTTCTTCGCCCAGGCTCAGCGTAGATTCAAACCACTTTTTATCCCCAAAGCGGCGGGCCAGTCCGTAAATAGCCTGGATCGATGCGTCGGTGAAATTGAACGTCTGGCGCAGCAATGCAATGTCTTCGGGCTCAATCTCATCGTATCCAATCTTCACCATATGATCGACGTTAACATTCCTGCGCCGGGCATAAGCTTCGTCAAGGCAAAATACAGCGACTTTTCCCGGGAATAACTGCTTCAAGCCTTTGACCCTGTGCCCTTTCTCGCTCTTCCCCTCCCAACCGTACTCATTGTGCATATCGAAGATCAGGCTCACGGCCCCGCTTTTCTGCAGCATGCCGACAAGCAGTAGCCTGGTGAGGAATGTTTTCCCCGTACCGCTCTTGCCGAACACTCCGTTGGAACGCTTGACCAGCTCTTCCATGTTGATGCATACCTTGGTCTCCATGTCGAGGGGTGTCCCGATGTAAAACCTTTGCCTGTCCTCAGGGCCAAATACCAGTTCAACGTCTCTCTGCGATGCCAGTTGCACTTCGGAAAAGTGCGCGGGAACGGTTTTAGCAGGCTGCGGTCCTTCGAGCATGGTGGCTGCATCTCCGCTTATGGTCAACATGGGCAAAACGCTTATTTTGCCATAGGTAGTTGTCCCCGAAACCACCTTGGCAATGAATGGATCCGAGATGTCCGGCGGCATTACCATGGCCCGTGGATCCACCGCCTCCAGGCTCACGTCCGTGATCATGCCGAAAAACCGCTTCTTTTCGCCTTTGATGGCCACATAGCGGCCGACCGCTATTTCCTCGACAGACCTCCCCGGATCCAGCTTGACCTGAACCCCATGCATCAGTGAACCAAATATTACCGTCCCCAGCCGCATATTG
>JAPLUS010000341.1 GCA_026397495.1 Candidatus Zixiibacteriota bacterium
TGCCATCATAAGCGCTCGACGGGGTCTCAACCGGGACTTTCAATCTTATCTTTTTGGAGATATTTTAACTATAAATGAGGCGGAATTAACCGCCATGATTATTCTTTTTCTAATCGCCTTCGCCTTTCTTTGGTTAACCTATAACAAATTACTTATTATAGGATTACATGAGGATCTGGCCTATTCCAAGGGGATTAATACAACCCTTTACGAGTATATTTTTGCGGCTCTTCTTGCTGTTGCCGTGACTTTCGGCATTCGAGCCGTTGGTTTATTACTGGTAACGGCCTTGTTGATTCTTCCAGCCGCCTCAGCGAGAAATGTAGCTCGCTCTTCGGGCGCCCTCTTTTGGTGGTCGGTCGCGTTGGCTCTATTTTCAGGGCTATTGGGCCTGGGAATTTCGCTGAGATGGAATATCGCCACCGGGGCATCGGTAATTATAGTCTCTTCAGGCCTATTTCTGGTTACCAATCTCTGGATTTTTATAAGACAAAGGCGGGGATAAATGAGAAAAACCACCAAGTTGGGGCCTTCTGGTTGATTTTTTTGGTCATAATCGACCCGGTCTTCGTCTTTATATCAAAGATATTGGCTTATGAATTAGGGTTATTCCTTCGGTCTAAAAACTGTATTGAAACCTTGACAAATGGATATGGTTGCTGTAATTTGGTAAGACTTTTTTGCTTGCCGGCGAATTCCGGCATTAGTAATGGGTAAAGGTTGACAGAATATCTATGCCATTATTATTCTTTTGGTGTAGTGGTCTAAATTTGGATTAAATAATGGAATTTTATAATCAAATGGAGACGAGAATGGGAATTTTAAGGTATTTTGGTTTTCTATTTTTGCTCCTGCTTCTGCTGTTGCCAAGCGCCTTTGGCGGGGGCTTTACATACGATGGTATCGGGGTAAAGGCGAGAGGCATGGGCGGGGCATTCCGAGCCATAGCCGATGATTGGTCGGCCGCATACTATAACCCGGCCGGGTATGCCCGAATAAAAGACAATGTGATAGCCGGCAATGTGGCTTTCTTTCACAATCGCTACTGGGCTAAACCGCATATCAAGTGGGGGGATCAGTATGAAACCGGATACTTTGATGGTCAAGATATAGCCAATGGCCACGAAGTATTAAATGTGCCGCAAGCGGGCATATTAGCCCGGTTCCCTGTTTGGGGTGAGGCCGTTATGGGCTTCTCCATTATACAGACTTTTGACCAAAATCAAAATTGGCAACTTTATAAAAATATTCCGGCTTATAATAAGATGAATTTCCCTCGCCTTCAATATTATAACAATCTTGATGTCGTGGCTTTTCAAATAACCGCAGCCCGCGAATTTCTGGATAAGAAACTGTCCGGAGGCATTGGATTGGCGCTTTTGCGGGGGGATTTGGTCTTCAATAATGTTGTGCTTCGAAATAGCCCAATGTCGGCTCCAATCAGCGATCGCCCTTTTGACAAAATCCCTGAGTGGTATCATAATAATCTCAATGGATGGGGTTTTGGATACCGGGCCGGGATAATCTATCATCTGAATGATGCCATGGATCTGGCCGCCACTTATGTCGGGAAATCGTCCTTTGATTTAAGTGGAGCAGCCGATTTTAAATTCTATATGGGAGATAAGGCATCTATTTATTCTCCAGCCAGTGAAGAGTACTTTTTTCAAAAAGGGGGAGTAAAAGATGTTGCCGCCGATGTCAAAACGACTCTTGACTTGCCGGCATCGATAAGCGGAGCCATTTCATATAAGGCCAATAAAGACTTGGTGTTGGCGCTCGATGTGGAATTGGTTTTTTGGTCGGAATTTAGAGGATTTGACTTCAGATATAGTAATTATAAAGGTCTAAAGAGTGCGAATCCTACCACGAATTTTGCCAATGCCAATGAATTGTTTACCACGAGTCCTTCGGCACGGGTGGATTGGAAAGATGCCGGAAGGCTTATGCTGGGCGCCGATTATAAGCCATTCAGTTTTCTTGACTTGAGAAGCGGTGTTTCATGGGATCAATCGCCCATTAAAGATTCGACCTTTATTCCTCAGTTTATGGACCTGGGAGATAAATTCAGCTATAGTTTTGGCTTTGGTTTTGCAATAGGCTTCTGGAATCTTGATTTGGCCACGACTTACACTCATCAGCCGGACCGTGATATAAAAGATATGAATATCCAGGATGGTCTGCTCGTAAATCTACCGGCCAATTATCGGGCAAACAATTATCAGACCGTACTCGGAATATCATACCGGTTTTAGGAGGACCATAATATGTTAGAGAAAATTGTGATATTACTTTCGGTCCTTTTGACCGTGGCTATTTTTTCTGGATGTAGCGATAGAGGCATTACCGGCGGAGCTGCCAGCCATAAGGGGGGAATAGTTTTTAATTCCAACCATTTATTTGGGGAGCAATTGGGGCAATCAATGTTTGATGCTATGAGCGAAAATCCCAATGTCGGTCTTAGAGTCTATGTCCCCTACACACAACTGAGAGATAATGGCACATATATGAATCGAGGTTCGTCAGAGCCCTGCCCGGTTCTTTTTCTTCTAAGTCCCTTTGGAGCCGGGGAGTTGTTTTATTTGGATCATGGTCTAAAAGATGTCGCGGATAAAATGATTGCCTCCGGCGAAATAAAACCAATGATAATAGTCTGTATCAATGGTTCCAACGGATATGGCGGGTCGTTCTATGGCGACAACTATGCCGGCGGGAGGTTTGCTCAATTGATAGGCGATAGAACCGGCAGACCAAGCTCTGAGGCAGGAGCAACTTTGATTGACCATATAGATAAACTTTATAATACCGTCCGTGATCCGGTGGATGAGATAACCCCATATCGCGGCGGCTGGGCTATTTCGGGTGTGGGAATGGGCGGCTATGGAGCGATGCGGATTGCTATCCGATACAGCGAGAATTTCTCATCGGTATCGGCTGTTTCCGCGCCCCTTGATTTTGATGGCGCCAATGGCGACGGCGGTTTCTTGCCCTTATTCCAAAAGGTAATTCGAGACCTCGATGATACTACTAACTACCATGATATGGATACATCCATGTCTCACCCCTTGCAGACACTATTTTTCGCTGCGGCTACCAGTTTCTCACCTCATGATACCGGTGATGTGGACGATGGAAATGTCATAACCGATACGACCACCTATTTTGCCTCTGGGGCCATTAAATTCCATCTTCCCTTTGATGCCAATGGAGCACCCCATGAACCGATTTGGAATATCTGGATGGCCAATGATGTGGGGACCATTCTTAATAATTATAGGAGAAGCCTTGATTCTACCAAGGTCCTATTGATAGCGACCCCCGAAGCTGATTATGGTTATTATCAACAGACTATCGATTTCTGGAGTCATATATCCCGCTACTATGCCGATAGTGTGGTGACTCTATCTACCTTTAACGGGTACCCGGGTTTCCCGGCTAACGGGCAAGGTTACACTTATGATGACCTGCCGAAAATTTTAAAATTTCACTCGGACAATTTTGTAATTCCAGAATAGGAACTATAAATTTTTCTTGTAAGCCGGTAAAGGGTACTTTACCGGCTTTTTATTGAGTGTGTAAATTGAGCGCAGGTATAGACCGGGGAGATAGGTAACAGGTTGTCTTATGGCACAAATACAAGGAGGTGTTCTGTGCCCGAGCGTACCTTATAGTGCGCGCCACAAGATGACAGTTGAGTAGGTCAAAATCCCCTCGGGGGAAGGGTGTGGCGCTGATGGGTGGTTTTGACATTTATATTTAAAAAGTCAAAAGCCTTCGGCATTTTGACCTACTTTGACTTTAGGGAGTGTTGCTAAACCCCGTACACTGTTGTGTCAGCCCTTGATCCCATGTAAATGGGATTGTGACCCGACACGTAAGTACTCGTAGGTCGGGTTTCAAGAGAATCCGCCGTCGGGCGGATAAATGAGAAACCCGACATCTTCAATTTATTCCCCATAATCATTCTCGCAACGATTTCATATCAAATCCATTTGTCGGGTTTCTCACTCGTTCACTTCGTTCACCGTTTCGAAACCCGACCTACACCTAAGCTGTCATTCCCCGCCACGGCGGACTGACGGCGCGTGACAAAAATAATAATTAAAAACACAAAAAGTGTTACCTATCTGCCCGGTCCAATGTGTAACTTATGCAGAAGGCCATTCACGCTAACTTTGTAAAATGGATTTTAATTGAAAGGGGAGATCATGATAACCTCCATTAAGGAATTTACGGAATATTGGCAAAACCATTCTAAGGCTACCCAAAAGCTATTGGCGGCCTTAACTGACCAATCTTTATCTCAAAAGGTTTCTGAGTCTGACCGTACATTGGCACGTATTGCCTGGCATATTGTTCTGACTATCCCGGAGATGGTCGAACGAACCGGTTTGAAATTGAATGAACCCGCGCCAAGCGCTTCCCTGCCGAGAACTGCGCAGGAAATTCTAAAGGGCTATAATGCCGTAGCGGGATCGCTTCTGGAACAAGTTGAAAAATTCTGGGATGATAGCACCCTGCAGATCGAAGATAATATGTATGGCCAGCAATGGAAACGGGGCCTTACCTTGGAAATATTGATAGATCACGAAATTCACCATCGCGGCCAGATGACTGTTCTAATGCGTCAGGCGGGACTAAAAGTTCCCGGTCTTTTTGGTCCATCCAGGGAGGAATGGGCGGAATTCGGGGGGAGTGCGCCCGAAATTTAGGCAAATCCATGGTCTTTATATCCTTCCAAGAATAGACATTTTGGGTAATTGGAGGGCAACCCAAAAGATAGTTAATTTTATAACTAATTGTGGCATAATCTGTTAAGACGCGAGCGATTATTTGCCGGCATTCAAATAAAAAAAATTGACAAATTATCAACTCTTGACGTTCGGAATTTGTAATAAATCTTATGGAAAAAGAAGAATAATGGGTAATAGAATTTGTTCTGTAAGAACAAATTTTACTTGCAGTTTTTTAAATAGTTTCCTTTTATCAAGAACGATTTTGGGGTCATAAGGTGGTCTATGGAGGTTAGATATGATCTGCGCATTCTGTGGTGAGAAGTTCTCAGGAAAACCAATCAAACAAGGGGGGCAGGTTTATTGTTCTATTGAGTGCGCCGATATGGCTGCTGAGGTCGTGTCCGACGATGAAGAATATTATAAGGAAGATGATCTGGATATAAATAATTATGAGGATGAGGATAACTATTGATTGATATTCTTCGCCCTTAATATTCGGGTTCCCGGTCAGAACTGCTGGCCGGGTTTTTTTATTCACGGGAAATTTTCAGGACTTTATAGCGAATTATACCAGCGGGGACCTTTATATTAAATTCATCGCCAATACTTTTTCCCAGCAAGGCCGCTCCAATCGGGGATTTAATAGAGATAATTTCGTTGCCCGCCTCAGCCTCATCAGGAGGAGCCAACTGATACTCGATTTCTTCGCCGCTTTGTTGATCTTTCACCAAAACTTTGGCAAATAGATAGGCCTTATCTGAAGGGATATTCTCGGTATCGACGGATCTAACACGGCTTAATTTATCCTCCAGTTCGGCAATCTTTCTTTCCAGATAAAACTGAGTTTCTTTGGCCGCGTGATATTCGGCATTCTCCGCCAAATCCCCCATCTGTCTTGCCCTTTTAACTTCGTTAATAAGATGGGGACGGTCCACAGTTTTAAGTTTCCTTAGCTCATTTTCCAGTTTTATCCGCCCCTGTTTGGAGAGATATATCGGGTCGCTATCCATAACTTCTAAAGATACATTTAGACCAAACAGAAAGCAAATATTTTAAGGCGCCATTGATAACCGGTGACTTGCAGTTCGGATAGTCATTCCTCTGTTTCAACTCTGTCCCGAGTAGAAAAGTTTTCCTCTCTAATATGAAGATTTTATCTGTCCGGCCATTTTTTATCTTCTGACCGTTATCGTA
>JAPLUS010000043.1 GCA_026397495.1 Candidatus Zixiibacteriota bacterium
GCATAGCAATTTGAGACGAGATTCTATGGGAGTGTTGAAAAAGTCCCCCTATAAGAGCCGAGCCGGATGTCATCATTATTTTTGCAGCTTTAAGCAGTTGTAGGTCGGGTTTCGAAACGGTGAACGAAGTGAACGAGTGAGAAACCCGACAAATGGATTTAATATGAAATCATGCTGTGCGCGGCAGACTTTAGTCTGCCCGGAAATAATGATAATGAAATAGTCTTATACGTGAGAATGGACTTTAATTGGCGGAACCCCGCACAAAGGCGGGCAGGCGCAGTTCCGCCCTACCTCTACTACGAGTACTGCAATATGTCGCCGATTTGTTACCGAAACCCTGAAATAGTACACGCAGGCGGACTGGATTCCCCGCGGCCCGGAATAACAGATTGGGTGTCATCATCAGTCATGACGAAATATACTGTCATTATTTTTGCAGCTTTAAGGCGCTCTCAATTTCAGGATGCAATTTCCACTCTCCATTTACCAAGACACTCTTATCCCAGGGGAAAATGATCAATTCATCCGACTCAAGAGCAAAATAATCAGGTTTGGGATTGGCCCAAGAATGAGTAATAAGTGCGGCTGTTTTTACGCTATGGGCAAACTTCGCTCTTATTCGCTCCATTACGATGGATAAAGTTTCTCCGGAATCGGCAATTTCATCAATAATTATGATATCTTTTCCCCTTACCTTAGCGGAGGCATCTACTATCCAAATAGGTTTTTCGTATTTAATATGGCCATTTTCCCGCCGGGTAACCCTTAAGGGATAAATTTCCTTTCTCAACATTCCGGCCACCAAAGTAGCCGGGTATAAACCGGCTCTGGCAATTCCAACGATTATATCAAAATTTGTTTTGGAAATTTGTTCAGCAAGATTTTTGCAGATCTCGTGAAACTCATTCCAGGTAATCTCTCTTATCCCTTTTCGGGTTTTATAATCGTAACTTTTCATTACTGGGTGCCGTTGCTTTATTTTTTTACAAGCATATATAGTCCCATTATCATCATTACGCCGCCGAATAATTTTTGCAATATTTCATTTGATAAATTAACCGCTATTTTAGAACCTATCAGACCACCCATGAAAAATCCGATGCAAATGAATAATGCAATTTGTAAATCCACATAGCCATTTTTATAATATGTGTAGGCGGCCAATAAGCCGATGGGCGGAACTAAGATGGCCAGTGTTGTCCCTTGGGCTTGGTGTTGTGTCAAGCCAAAGAGGAAAATCAAGGCCGGTATAATAATTACCCCGCCGCCAATTCCAACAAGACCGCCCAATGTTCCGGCAAATAGGCCTAAAAGCAGGTATAAAATAATATTAGTCATAGTTACTACTCCCCTATTAAGGCGATTGTGCCCAACGCACTTTTATCTGAATTACGATTGAAATATAGTAATTAATAAATTGTGATAATACTAAAACTTGGGAAAAATATGCGGGGCGACCAGCGCCTTCCCGGCCGTTTGCCTAAGCTCGAATCTAAGGGATAATGCTGGTTAAGACCGATTGTCGGCCGGTTTTCAATCCCATTTATTCCACTTCCGCTCGGTGCTATTGTAATCATACATATTAAAGAAGACCTTCGGATCGGGAAAGCTAAATCGGAACGTGCTTCCGTCTGACCAATAATATGGATAGGGTGACCGTGCCAGAAGGTGCGGCTCCTTAGCGTGGCCCATTGGCAGATCCAATGGGTAATTCCCGGTCTGTGCCTTAATCCGATCCAGTTCAGGAACTAACACCTCACAGTATGCATGGGCATTTCTTACATCCCTATTCAATAATAGGGCTCCAGGGATTAGTGATATCAATGTTGACGTCAGCACTCCGGCCACAACTATGAGCCGGATGGCAATCGCCCTTACTTTCCCTCTGTTTCGGCGACATGAAAAGAGGAACATAATAAGTGCCAAAATGGACAAG
>JAPLUS010000442.1 GCA_026397495.1 Candidatus Zixiibacteriota bacterium
AGGGATTATATCCTAACACCGACTGACCTATTCTTTAGGATTCCTGTCTATGATAGTCTCTTTCGAATGAAGATGGCTTTCAATTTTTCCGGATTAAAAATTTATCTTCCGCTCAATAAGGATTTTCCGGCTTACCAGAAGCTGGCCCGCAAATTAACCCATCAAGAGTTCATGGCCTCTTCCGCTTTGAAAAAAGATCTATTGCGGCTCCCTTATAAGAGAGTTCTTTTCGGAGGCGGCGTTGCCGATTGGGCCATAACAGCCAGTCCCATAGGAGGTGGCGGGCATTACGGAAGTCTCAGTCTCGGGGGGATGGCACTGGGAGGCGATTTGACAATGGATGGAACGGCCAATAGCATGACCGGTTTTCAGGCTGATCAATTTCGCTATCGCTGGCACTACTATTTCAATAACAATGAATATATCACTCAGGTCGAAGCAGGTAATATCAATACCACGGGATATTTTGGCCGCAGTCTCAAGGGGGCGCTTATTACCAATAAGCCCCAGGTGGAACGGCGCTACTTCCAATCGCTCAATATCTCCGGCCATCTGCAAGAGGGATGGGAAGTAGAGTTATATATTAATGATAGATTAACCGATTTCGCCTACACCGACCAAAATGGGGATTACAATTTCCTCATCGATATTATATACGGTTCCTCAAGAATCGTGCTAAAAATGTACGGCCCCAATGGGGAGCTTCAGACCGAAGAGAGATTTGTCAGTGTCCCTTTTAATTTAATCCCCCGGAATAATATTGAATATTCATTGGCGGCGGGAAACTCCCGCACACAGTTGAATAACCGCAAATACGCACAGGGTTCAGTCTATTACGGTGTCTTAAATTCACTTACCATTGGTTTTAGCTCAGAAGCTTCTCTCACCCAGGAGGATAAAGAAAAACCGTCTATCGCAGGCGAAGCCACCTTTCATCCTATGGGCAATTTAACGCTGAGCAGCAACTACCTTCCCCATGCATCTTTAGGCTTTGCTTTCAATTTTAATCAGCCCTCGATTATCGGAATTAACGGCAACTATATCACCTACTCCGAAAACCCGGTCAGAAATCGATTGGGACAGATCAACAAAATGATGCTTTCAATATCTTCGCCACTGAAGATTGGACGAAACCATCTCGGTTTAAGGTGTCATCTGTCAATTGATAAATACCCGACTTATACTTTTATTAATATGAATTATGGTTTCAGCAGTTCCTTCTATCGGTTCTATATCAACTACATGGGAAACTATAAAATAGGTAAATATCAAACAAGAACCGACCGAGAAATCACGAGCCAATGTATATTTTCGACTTCTTTTGTCAATTTTATCAGGCCGCAATTTAGAGTCAATTATAACCACCGGCGGAAAGAACTTTCTGCCTATGGCGTCTATCTGACCAAGAGAGTTTTTAAGATCAATCAGATATCTGTTTCCTTTGAAAGGAATATGGTTACCAAGTCAAATCTGGTAATGATATCTTTCAATATGTTCACCGATTTTGCCGATTTTTCAACCAAATCCTATACCACTGAAGGACAGACGGTGGTAAGTGAGATCCAAAGGGGTTCCATCCGCTATGACCAGGAGACGACAAGTATTCGGTTTGATAGAAAGAATGGTCTGGGATTCGGTTCCGCGGTCGCGAGACCCTTTCTTGACGCTAACTATAACGGTATTCTCGATAGAGGTGAACAATCTCTTCCTGATCTGCGTGTAAGGGTGGGTGGCAGTTATGGGATTAAAAGCGGCCGACAGAAGCTATATTATTATGATGGTCTAAGACCTTATGACGAATACACTGTCACGATTGATCCCTATAGTTTGGATAATCCTCAGCTCAGACCGGCTCACGAAAGCTTTTCAGTCACGGTTAATCCCAATACAGTTACTGAAATCGCCATTCCGGTAGTAACGGCCGGAGAAATCACCGGTAAAGTCGATCGCAGGATTCCTGATGGAAAAGTCGGTGTCGGCGGTATTAAGGTTGTAGTTGTCAATGAGGGTACCGGTAAAGAAACCGAAATAACAACTTTTAATAATGGCGAATATTACTTCCTCGGTCTTGTGCCGGGCATGTATAAGGCCAGCCCTAGAACCGAACAGCTTTCCAAATACGGCTACGCCTGCGATCCGCCCTCCATTTCATTTCAAGTTAAAACGGTTGAGGGCGGCGATTATATTGAAAATGTCAACTTCCTGATAGTACCCAAACAATAATCCTCCATCTTGCCTGCCGCCCGCCTGCCGGACGGGCAGGGAC
>JAPLUS010000133.1 GCA_026397495.1 Candidatus Zixiibacteriota bacterium
GGCAAAGTGACTTTCAAGAATCCCGATGATGCCACGATGAAGGAATTAACATGGGAAGACGGGTTCATCACCAAGTATGAGGAACATATTCCCCACGTTAAGATGAAACCGGATGATCAGGTCTTTGAGTATTTTGAAATATCCTGTCATAAGTTAGTGATCGGTGATGCTGAGATAGACAATCGCCGGCAGGAATAAGATCCATAATTTGCCGGGCAGGTGAATAAATCTGCCCGGTAAAATTATTTTTTGAAAGAGTGTATTAATAAAATGCCTATTCTTGAAACTTCGGCCAGTTGTAGTGTCCGGATTGATAATAAGGAGATAAAGTGTGATATCTCGTCAATCCAACTGGATCAATATATCGATGACCATCATACCCTTCAGGTGCGCCTTCGGCAGGTAGGGAAGGCCTCCAATGCTTCTGATTTTGACGACCCGGCGACCTATACATCATTCTTGGGTAAATCCCTTTCGTTGAGTATCAAGCCGCTGGGAGGAGTAATAGATCCATCCCGTGAGCTGGAATTTATAGGCTTGGTAACACAGGTAAATATTGATAATAGTATTGATGGTCTCAACACCGTTTTAATTATCGCCAAGAGCCCCACCATATCCCTCGATGGTTACAAACATAATGTTTTTTATAAAGATCAGACCGTTTCCGATATTATCGGCTCAATATTGCAAAGATATCCTATTACCCTCGGCAGCATGGAATCTACCAAGGGGACGCCCAAGTTTATAGTCCAGTATCGGGAAACGGACTATGGATTTATAATGCGCCTGGCCGGCAGCAATGGCAAATTCGCCTTCTATGACGGCAAAGAATTCCGGCTGACGAAAGCCAACGGTTCCAATGTGGAGGAGCTTGTCTGGCGCGAATCACTTGGTTCTTTTTCATATGGGCTGGGAACGGCCGCTTTTGAACATAATGCCAAGGTTTACAACTATGAGCAGAAAAAGGAGTATGCTCAGGATACCAAGTCTTTGCCGCCTCAGTCGGCTTTATCGACTATGTCAAAGATGGCGCCGGATGCGGCAAAAAATATTTATACCGACTCCGGTGTATCGGTTTCTTCTAAAATTGTTCCCGACACGCAAACTCTCGATGAAATGCTTCAAAACGAAAAGAATAGCGTTCTGGGAAAAATGATTGATTGTCTGGGCCAGTCAATTATTCCCAAAGTAATGGCGGGACACTGCCTTAAAGTTAAGGGGATGGATAAGCTTGATGGAACCTTCTGGATCAAATCGGTCAGACACATTTTCACTGAAAGCGGGAAATATCACAATACTTTTGAGTGTACGCCGCTGGATATTGCTTTTCCTCCCATCAAGTCATCTCTGCCGCCCTTCACTGAGTTGCAGAGTGCGGAGGTAGTTGATAATTACGACCCTGATAAATTGGGAAGAATTAAAGTCAAATTTCCATGGAATGACAGCGAGACCATCTGGGTTAGATTTATGACACTCTATGCCGGAAAGAATCGGGGATGGTTTTGTCTGCCTGAAATTGGAGATGAGGTTTTGGTGGGGTATGAACAGGGCAATCCCGATATCCCGATAGCGCTGGGCGCCCTTCAGAATAAGGATAATCCTCCCCATTCTGACACTGATAATAGCCAGAATGATGTCAAGATGTTTATGACCAAGGGGGGTAATGAAATCTATTTCATGGATGAAGCCGGCAACGAACAGATTAAAATCCTAATGAAGGATGGAAAAAATAGTATTATTATGGAGCTGGGCTCTTCAACTCCCAAAATCACCATAGAGAGCAAAGGCGATATCAGCATTATAGGGGATAATGTTTCTATCGAGAGCAAGAAAGACATCAAGATAAAAGCCGGGGCCAACCTTAATACCGAGGGTATGGCTATTAAGGAAAAAAGCAGCAGCACCCTTGATATTGAAGGGGCTATGGTTACTGTAAAAGGTAATCCAATCCAATTGAATTAGCCGGATACGATGGAATATATTTCACTGCCGTTTGTCCTTAGAGAGGGGTACTTGACCCGAGCCAACCTTGAGGATTCCATTACCTATTCGGTCGGTCTTCTGTTAAGCACCCGCGCGGGGATGATTCCTTTCAATCCTGACTTTGGATGTGATATATGGGAAAAGGAATATTCCGACCTCTATACGGCCAATAAATCGGATGTCAGAGCCAGTTTGCGTAATGCCATAGATAAATTTGAGAAACGGCTCTATAATGTTTCGGTTTCCTTTGTTCCGGTTAGCGATAATGCTCCCCATATCTTAGGTATGGCTGTCAAGGTGAGCGGTAATTACCGCAATGAAAACAGCGAAGAACAGAAATATGAAGGGACTTTTTACTTAGGTTAAGTATTTTCATTTACGGAAAATAAGGATGTCTTTAAAAGAATTAAGAACGCCGGAGAAAATATTTTCCGATATGCATCGTGAATTGAGGGTATGGAATCCTCAAATACCAGAGTCACCGGAGCGATTAGATCCCATTTTGCGAATTCTGCTCCAGCTTTATGCCCATCAGCTTTCCGTTATTGACAAACGTCTCGATATGGTTTGGGAGATGGCGGCCAATTCCCTTATCCGGGCAGTCTGCCCCGAAAGCCGAAGGTGGCCAATCCCGGCCTCTACTGTTATTCGTTGCCAGCCGATTGATCCGGTGGTGGAAGTTGATCCCCATTCACGATTTTTCTATAAGGAAAAAAGAGAGGGCGGGCAGACCTTCTTCTTTTCTTCACTCCGAAAGGAACGGCTGATTTCCGCCGAGGTTAAACATATCTACCTTACCATGGGTGGTTCCGTCCT
>JAPLUS010000330.1 GCA_026397495.1 Candidatus Zixiibacteriota bacterium
GCCATGCTCATCATATCCGCCCATAGGCCAGTTGGCATAAAGGGAATCATAAGCGACATCGTAGGAATAAAACCAACCATCCGCTCCCAGTAAGGCGAGTCCGGCCCCGCCATCCGATTTTCTATAGACCAGCGCTGAGCCGACTCCTCCCGCTCCCGCCGAGACCGGAAAACCATTGAGAAGCATGGAACCCATAGCATAGCAATTGCCACTGGTGGTGCCGGCTATGATATCCGGACGACGATCATTGTTGATATCAGCCGCTATCGGTGCCGCTACCAATTTATTGCCTGGGAAACTGCGGTCAATGGTAAGGGGATAATCAGTAAGAGAAACGAAGTGTCTATCAAGACCATAGATTTTATTTCGCCCGCCGATAATTATATCGGCATAGCCGTCACCGTCGATATCAGCTAAAATCGGATTGGTAAAAATTGAATCATCCAATCTTGTTTGCCCATATATCTGAAAAGTCGGTCTGGCCGTGGTAGTATCAACGGTAATTATTTTAATTATTCCATCAGGACTGGCCACGACAACATCCGGCAGACCATTGCGGTCAACATCAGTGGCGACCGGGCCATAGGGGAAATAACCCTCCAAATCGAATGTATCGGCTGTTGTCCATGAAGCTACTATGTACAGTTGCACATTGTTGCTGTCCCCGGCAAGAATCAGATATCTATTGTTTATCTTGGTTATTCCGAATAATTCCTTCTGCAAAATTTCCGGAGAAGCCCAAAACTGTTGTCCACCGTCAATAATATTATACAGCCGTATCCCCTTCGCCTCATGGATAGTATCATTTGCTGCCACAATAAGAGAACCATCAAAAATAAGGAAAACCACCGGGGCCATAAAGCTGATTGGAGCACAAGCTGAATCAGCCAAACCATCAGCATTGGCATCCTCAATGCTATCAATTCTATAAATATATACCCAACCGGTAGCGCCATCTGAAGCTCCAACGGCCAGATATTTTTTGGTGGTAGTGGTATCGGTTGCGAAATGACCCACCACCGGACCGGCCGTGATGGTATACTGGGTATGAGCAAAAAGCGGCAAAGCGTACCCTTGACGTTCCTTGAGCGAATCTATCAGTGAATAGGCGGTATCATAACAAACCGGGCCAAGCGGAGTAAAATCAGAACCATCTTCCCGCATCACCAGAATATTTTTATCGGAGACAGCGATTATTTCGGTGCTATCATCATTATCAAGATCGGCGGCGACAGGTGATAGGCCATACTGGGGGTAGCCGGCCCGCCGGGGAAATCCTGCCGAAAGTAAACCATACCTGACATCAAAAGTCATAACGGTATCGCGAGCCGAAATATTGGTGATATAAATATGGCTATTGACACCATTGTAGCCAATTGATGGCGGGTTGGATGTAGGGGTAAAGGAGCGATTATTGCCTGAATAATACATATCGCTTTGAGACCCAAAACCGGTATAAAAATCACCCCCAAAACCTATTCTGCCATCGGCCTCCATTAGTTCGACAAAACGGTAATTCGGATTGACCTGGAGCATATTTTCCGCAAAATTGGAGAAGCCATTGCCATTAAAATCCATAGTCGCCACCCGCTCATCAACATGCCAGATGAGAATCCCCGATCCGGGCAGAAGCAAATCGTATTCGGGGGTAAGTTGCTTGGTCTCCGAATCACACGGGCCAAGGATGACAGAAGTGGCAATATCAGCTAAAATTCCATTACTTCGCCCGTCGATATCAGTCTGCCTATTTTCAAGGAGATAATATTCATAATCAGATATTGGAATCTTGGCAACTTTTACCGCACTTTTCTGCATTTCCGCCGCCGCCAGTTCGATGCTGGTTCCCTGACGAAAGACTTCCGGTTCTACAAATCCCAGATAGGCACGTGACCAGGCGTC
>JAPLUS010000068.1 GCA_026397495.1 Candidatus Zixiibacteriota bacterium
ATGAGAAATGATTTCATAGCCGGTCGCCGGATTATCATCATCGAAGAAATGAACCCCGGCAATTATTTTCCGGGTTCCCGGTTCATAAACAGTAGCCCCGGGGCACTCAATAAATATTTTGCCATCATCCAGAAGATATTGTTCGCCACCAGGGGTATCAACTGACTCATCGATAAAAGGGAAATATGATTTCTCCGACAATTCACTGTCGGTATCAGTTATTCTTTCAAGGGTTTTGGGATTATCTGACATTGTTTACTGCCCTTTGAGTTTTTAGCCTTTGACAATGAGGATAAGGGAAAAGAGAGCGACCGTGGCCGGCAGGATATAGCCGAAAGAGTAAGGCAGAAAAAAGGTACCGATAAAGGTTACCACGATCGACGGAACAACTACATAGCGCAAAACATCGAAAGCAATCCGAAGAATTTTTGAGACAATCAAAAGGGCAATGGAAAACAGAAGCACTGCCGCGGCGATTACTCCGGCATTACCAAAATGGATCTGGATGAAGTGGATACCCTGGGCGCAAATTCCGGTTGGGTCAAGGGTTATGATTTTTTGCAGGATTTCATTCATCGGGGGTTCCTTCAACACAGGCGCCCTCAAGCGGCTCTATGGTTAGAGATGATTCTCCCACGCGATTAAGACCGCTCATCCGCTGAGTTAGAAAATTCTGGGAGGTAATCCAACGATGTGAAATAGTCAGAACTTCCTCGCCGTCGACTTCAGAAATCCAGTCAAGGATAACAGTATCTATGGGATTTCCATTGACGATTAGATCATCCATTGTGAGAGTGAATTTGACTTTCATTAGTTACCGCTCGTGTTGTCTTTCAAATTTCATTTTCATTCAGGAAGAAGAATTTGCAACCGTAGTGCCGTTGTTGCCGACTTTTAATTGGCTATTTGCATCTCATTGTTACGCAATGCCATATGGGGGAAATTGTTCAGGATATGAGCAAGTTTTTGAGGGATTTTAGTGAAACGCCTGCTGAAAATTATGGTAATTGCCCAATAGAAAATGGGGAAGAAAAAAACCCCGATCGTTGGTTTGGATCGGGGTTAAAACGGTATTACGGAATTATAGCCCCTTCAAAATTGACGAAACCACCGCCCACTCGAGACGGCCTTATTCAATCATAGGCAGAACTCCTCCCTTAACCATTGTTGACGGTTTGGTGAAGGATAGAGGGATTTTCTAAGCACAACATAACAAATGAATATTCGTGAAGGGTATTTGGGAATATGTGTCGAATTGGTGAGGTTCTATTTTAAATATAGAAGGCAGACTTCGAAATGTCAAGGATTATTGCAGGCTATGTTATTGCAGGCTACATAAACCACTTTTTTGCCTGATGTACAGTATCGCCAAATTGGCGCATAAAAACCATTTCTTCTTCGCTTAGAGGCCCCTGCTGGAGCGAGGCCAGGTTTTCTTGGAGTTGTTTTATATTGGAGGGAGCCGTCAAGCATACATCGACATGGGGATTGGAAAGGACAAAGCGATAACAGATTCCCGGTGTGGGAAGGGGGGCATTTTTGGCCCAACCACGGGGACGGCGCAGAAGGTGCCGCCAACGGGTAGCGGTATAACTTATAACGCCGGGATTATAATGATAGAGGTGAGGGAAGATATCCTCTTCGGCACCGCGATGAGCGGCATTATAACGGATCATTATGGCGCTGAGAATACCCTCTTGCACCAAACGTCCGGCCAGTTTCCGATCATGAGTTGAAATACCGATGGTACGCACTTTGCCTTCTTCGCTAAAACGACAGAGCTCCTCTTTGACATGCTCGGTAAAATGTTTTTCTTTGGTAACGCCGAGGAAAAGAAAAGCATCGATATAATCAGTACGCAATTGACGGAGCCTTTTCTCCAAAGTCCGCCGCAGGTTGGGATGTCCGATAAGAAGGTTGTAAGCGCCGGTAACGATAACGTAATTTTCCCTTTGGCTTTTTGGCAAATCCCGCAGGACAGAAATCATCTGCCGGTCAAAGCCGTAGCAGAAAAAGAGATTTAACCCCTCATCTAACGCTTTATAAACAGCTTTTTTCCCGGGCCAATAACTGGCGGATAGGCCAAGACGATGCACTCTAAGGCCGGTATTCCCGAAAGTAGTATGAGTGAAATCCGTGTTCATAGTTATCAGTCTAAGATAAGGGCTGAATGGTCTTAAAAGCCTCCGGCAGGTAATCGATAAGGTCGCCCGCAATAAGAGACCGGCGGCCATATTCGGCAGCGGCAAGATCGCCGGAAAGACCGTGCAGAAAAACTGCGCCAAGAGCACTATTCAAGGGCGTTACGCCCTGGGCCAAAAGTGAGCCGATGATACCTGAGAGAACATCTCCGGTGCCGCCGGTAGCCATGCCATCATTCCCGGTTGGGTTCAAATAGAGAGCCCCATCGGTGTCAGCCACAATGCTCGGGGAACCTTTTAGGATAATAACGGCATTATATTTGTGCGCATATTCGCCGGCGAGTTTGTATCTATCAATATGGTTTTCGGGAAGAACTTCATCAATGAGTCGTTGGAATTCGCCCGGATGCGGGGATAGTACCAGTTTTGGGTGTTTACCTAATAAAGAGGTTTTGTTTTTTTCGAAAGCATTTAAACCGTCAGCGTCAATAAGGGTTGGTTTGTCGAGGGATGCCACCAGTCTTCGCACCAGCTCGCCCGTTTCATGGTGGCAGCCGATTCCAGGTCCGATAACGACGGCATTAGATTCGGAGATCTTCTTTTTTATCTCTCCCAATCCTCGTAAGGCCAGCGCTCCCTTTTTGCCGATATCGGGTAGGGGATAAGTCATCGGCTCGGTCAATTTCATTTCGAGTATATGATTGAGTGATGACGGACATCCAACCGTTACCAAACCTAACCCTGAACGGACGGAAGCCATAGCCGAAAGGACAGCGGCGCCGGTTAATCCGGTAGAGCCGGCCAGTATGAAAAGCTTTCCGAAATCCCCTTTGTGTCCATCGGGTTTTCTTTTGGGGAGCAGAGAGTTAACCATCTCCGGCGTGATTAGGTTTTCGTTTATATTGAATGAGGCCACGACATCAGCCGGGATTTCAATGGAGACGATATTAATCATTCCAGCCAATTCCCGTCCGGGCGAATAGAAAAGGCCGGCTTTGGGAAGAGCCAAGCAATAGGTATAATCCGCTTGTATTACAGTTCCCTCATGCTGGCCCGAATCAACATTAAGACCGGAGGGACAATCAATTGAAATAATCGGCAATTCCTGATGATTGATATATTCGATGACATCAGATAGAAGTCCCTTGGGGACGCCGGTGAAACCGGTGCCAAAAATAGCATCCACTATATAGTCGGCGCTGATTTCAGCCGGGAGGTCAATATTGGAACGGATATCTTTGGTTTTGATATGGAGAGCGGCGGCACGATCATAATTCAATTTGGCATCGGGCGAAAGATTTTCGGCAGGCCCGAGATAATAGATTAAAACCTGACAGCCATATTGATGCAAGTACCTTCCGACCACGAAGCCATCGCCGCCATTATTCCCTTTTCCGCAGAAAAGGGCCACTCTCTTTTTCTCCGGATTGACGAAAATATCATTGCAAATTTTTTCGGCAATGCTCCGTCCGGCTCTTTCCATCAATTCGGGGCCGGGGATATGCCGCTTCTCAATAGTTTCACGATCAATAGCCTGCATCAATTGGGCGGTAACCAATTTCATTCTTCATTGCTCTCTGGTTGCTTTAATATAATCCGTTTTTTATGAATCGGAACCGGTTTCTTTTCAAGCGCGTACTTCAAAACTTCACTGGCATGTGATACGAATTTGAATTTAATCGCTTTCTTTATTTCGGCGGGAATCTCACTTATATCTTTCTTATTATCTTTGGGGAGGATGACCTGTTTGATATCGGCCCGGTAGGCGGCCAATAGTTTTTCTTTTAGACCGCCGATGGGGAGAACATCACCCCTGAGGGTGATTTCGCCGGTCATAGCCAGAAGAGGCTTGACCGGTCGGCCGGAGAGAGTGGAAGCCAAGGCCGTCGCCATAGTAATCCCTGCGGATGGGCCATCTTTGGGGGTAGCGCCGGAGGGAACATGAATATGGATTTCGTGATGATCGCAGAAATCAGGTGCAATGCCCAGGGCCTGGCAGTTACTTCGAACATAAGACAAAGCCGCCATAGCCGATTCTTTCATTATGTCGCCAAGATATCCGGTCAGAGTCAGAGCTTTTTTGCCGCTCATAGCGGTGGCTTCGACAAATATTATTTCACCGCCAAATGAAGTCCAAGCCAACCCTGGAACCACGCCGATCTGTCCGGTTCGAGAGATAACTTCTTTAGTGAATTTTTCAGGGCCGAGGTATTTATGGATATTCTCGGCGTTAATAGCATATTTGCTTTTTGAACCGGCCGCTATTCGGCGGACTACTTTCCGACAAATGGAGGCGATTTCACGTTCCAGATTGCGGAGCCCCGACTCGCGGGTATAACCATCAATTATCTTCAGTATGGCTGAATCGCGGAATTCCAAATTTCTTTTTGAAATGCCGTGATTATCATATTGCTTGGGCATCAGATGCCGCTTGGCAATGGCCAGTTTTTCCAAGTCGGTGTATCCGGGGATTCTGATGATTTCCATACGATCCCGTAAGACGGCCGGAATTGGGTCAAGCAGATTGGCCGTCGTGATAAACATAACCTTTGACAGGTTGAAAGGAACCTCAAGGTAGTGGTCAGAAAAAGTGTCATTTTGCTCAGGGTCAAGGACTTCCAGAAGGGCGCTGGCCGGATCGCCGCGGAAATCGACACCTATTTTATCGACTTCATCCAGCATAAAAACCGGATTATTGGAGCCGGCTCGTTTAAGTCCCTGTAGAATGCGGCCGGGGAGAGCGCCGATATAGGTTCGGCGATGGCCACGGATTTCGGCCTCGTCGTGCATCCCCCCTAGCGATATTCTTTCAAATTTGCGCCCCATTGAGCGGGCAATGGAACGGCCCAGGGAAGTTTTTCCAACACCGGGAGGGCCGACAAAACAGAGGATAGGGCCTTTAACATCGCTCTTCAATTTGCGGACGGCGAGATATTCCAAAATCCGATCCTTAACATTATATAAGTCATAATGATCTTCATTTAATATTTTCTGGGCTTTGGCAATATCGAGCATATCTCTGGTGGAGATAGACCAAGGAAGAGCTACTAACCATTCCAGATAAGTGCGGGAGACAGTATATTCGGCGGAGGCTTGATTCATTCGGGTTAGTCGTTCCAGTTCTTTTCGGGCCGCGGTCTCAGCCACCTCCGGCATCTTGGCCTCGGTAATCCGCTTTTCGAATTCATCGATTTCAGCGCGATCGTCTTTATCACCCAGCTCTTTCTTAATTGCCTTAAGTTGCTCTCTGAGGATGAATTCACGTTGAATTTTTCCCAGTTCCGATTGCGCTTCATTCTGAATTTTTCTGGAAAGCTCAAGGACTTCAATCTCTTTGTTTATAATTCCGAGTAGCTTCTCCATACGCCGATAGACATCAGCCGTTTCCAGAAGTTCCTGTTTGTCCCTGATAGCGATATTTAAGTTGGAGGCAATCAGATCGGTCAGCTTCGATGGGGTTTCCTGATTGATAGCGGAGATATAGAGTTCCTCTGAAAGGCCGGGAGCTAAATCAATTACAGTCTTAAGTCGCTCCAGAAGATTTCTCTGAAGCGCTTCCATTTTGACTGATTCGGGAGTTTTCTCAGTTACCACTTCAACT
Organism: Candidatus Zixiibacteriota bacterium; assembly: GCA_026397495.1. Classification (GTDB taxonomy): domain Bacteria; phylum Zixibacteria; class MSB-5A5; order GN15; family PGXB01; genus JAPLUS01. The sequence goes on from JAPLUS010000068.1 coordinate 5,743, forward strand.
TCAGCGGTCAAATATGGCTGAGAGTCGAGGAATTTTCTAATTCTGATACGAGACAACCCCTGCACTAAAAAGCGGATAGTCCCATCGGGGAAGCGAAGCATTTTGAGGATATTTCCGGAAGCTCCCACTTCATATATATCATCCTGCCCGGGATCTTCCTTGGCCTGGTCAGTTTGTAGAAAAATACCGACAGTACTCCCCCGCATCAAAGCTTCATCAATCAGGCGGGCCTGTTTCTGCTCGTTGGCCATCAAGGGGACAACCAGGAAGGGAAAGACGACGGTTCCCCTGACAGGCAAGACGGGTAGAATCATTATGCCGGTCTTCTTTTCTACTTCTCTTTTTTTGTCTATATCGTTCACAGTTTCCTCACCGTTTTGAGCTTTCATTCTCTAATCTTGTCTATACATTGAAGCGGAATAGAATGACATCGCCATCCTGTACCACATATTCCTTTCCTTCGATATGAAGTCGGCCGGCCGTTCTGAGGGCCGGCAGAGTCTTATATACAATATAATCATCATATGAAGCTACTTCCGCGCGAATAAAGCCACGTTCAAAATCGGTATGAACCGCTCCCGCCGCTTTGGGCGCAAGGGAACCTTTGCGGATTGTCCAGGCGCGAGCCTCAGGCGGGCCAATCGTAAAAAATGAGATTAGACCGAGAAGATGGTAAGATTGGCGAATAAGCTTATCCACAGCTGGATTTTCAATCTGCAATTCCTTCAAAAATGCGGTGCGTTCTTCCATGGCCAACTGGGCCAGCTCCATTTCGATTTTGCCGCAGATGACAGAGATATCACGGATCCCCTCTTTAACGAATTTAGCATACCGGGAATGTATTAAGGTTGCCTCCGGAAGTTTATCCTCGGAGATATTGAACACAATAAATTGCGGCTTCTGGCTCAAGAAGGCATAGCCACGAATGGTTTTTTCTTCCTCCTCGGTGAGACTGAGTTCAGAAATAATTTTGTTATTGTTCAGGGTTTCCTGGCAGCGATGGAGAATGGCCAGTTCCTGTGCCCGCTCCTGACGTCCCGTCATTTTTATGGTTCGTTCCAGTTTGTCGATATTATTTTCGAGCGTTGCCATATCGGCCAAGATCATCTCATCCAGAAGAGTCTGGAAATCTCTCTCGGGGTTGGAGTCCGGGCTGAAACAGTCGACCACCAACACCAGCGCCTCCATCATCCGCAATTCCGGCGCGATTTCTAAATCAGCTTTTGATTCCTGGGCTCTGCCGGAGAAACCGGCGGCATCGAGAAATTCAATTTCGGCGTAGGTCACTTTCTTGGGAAGGGCCATGGCAGCCAGGTTCTCCAGGCGCACGTCGGGGACTTTGATGACCGCCCGATGCACAGCCCGGGAGTAATTGCCGACGGCCTCTTTTAATCCCGAGACGGTATTAAATAATGTGGTTTTGCCTGATTGGGGCAGGCCGATAATTCCGAGTTTCATAATACTATTCTATGGAAGATTGTATGATATTGCAAGTCCAAACGGAGGAGGATGGCCGAAAATCCCATATTGTATAAATGAGGAGTTACTTTTCAATCAATGAGCGCAATAGTCTCAGGTTTTCAATATCTTCAAGGAGTTCTTCTCCTTTGGGGGTTTCCAGTATTTTGGGAATTTTAGATAATCTCTTATCGTTTAAGATATGGCGGAAAGATTCCAATCCCATTTCACCTTGACCAATATGCTCGTGTCTATCGACTTTGGAGCCGAATGGTTTCTTGGAATCATTTATATGGATTATTTTCAGGCGATTAAGACCAAGAGTCCGGTCAAATTGCCTGATGGTTTCTTCATAGTCCTTTTTGCTTTGCAGTGGATACCCGGCGGCAAAAATATGGCAGGTATCAAGGCAAATTCCCATACGCGATTTGTCTTCAACCAAGTCAATAATTTGTGCCAGTTGGTCGAATTTATAGCCAAGATTGGTTCCCTGACCGGCCGTGGTTTCAAGACAGACGACGGTTTTATTATCGGGGAGTCTCTCAAAAAGTAAATTGAAGGCGGCGGCAATTCTCTTTAAACCATTTTCTTCACCATTGCCCAAATGTGATCCGGGATGCATTACCAAAAGTGAAATTTTTAGCAGATGGCACCGCTCCAGTTCTATCTGAAAAGAGTCATATGATTTCTTATACGATTCTTCATCCGGCGAACCGAGATTGATTAAGTAGCTGTCATGAGCGCAAGCGACCGTAACGCCGGTATTTTTCTGCTCTTCAAAGAAGCGAGCAATTTCTTTATCTGAAAGCGGTTTGGCCTTCCACTGGTTGGCGGATTTGGTAAATATCTGAATAGTATCGCAAGTTGCTCTTTTCCCCTCGATAGGAGCATTAAAAATACCGCCCGCAATCGAGATATGCGCTCCCAACAGCATAAGTATATCCTCAATGGCATATTTTATGGGCTTGTTGAAAAAGCTCTTCACGCGCAGTCAGGAATCCCTTCCTGACTGCGAAATGTTCCGTCGGGAAATCCGCCAAGGCGGACCGACGGCGCAGGTCGAAGCAAGGGGTTTTTCAACACTCCCTTTATATATGCCCTCTAATATAGTATATGAAAGGGCTTCTTTTCAATTATTTTGGGTTTGTTCGAAATCCACTCAATATGGGGAAAATCCCATACCTATTAATCAATTTGTATATCCAAGAGGTGTTCAATATAGAGCCAAAATATATCAAAATGGGAACAGGGCGTCTCTAGAGAGAGATACGGCCGGAGGTTTCCAATAACGGCGGCAAGTAGTTAAGGGCGAATTTAGTGGAAGCAATAACTGTTGGAAACCTGATAATAATTATTATTGGTAATTGGCAGATATTTTTCAGGTATCCTCTTCGAAAATGTAAGAAGGAAGTGAGCCTATGAGAAAAATAAGCGTCAATAAAGGGTTTACCATTTTAGAGGTTTTAATAGAAATTGGAAGAGTTAAGGACGGGAATGAATCTTAGCAATGGACGAGACACAGTTAACAACATTGAGAGAAGCTGGACTGTCTATAATGCGGACAGCCATCTGCGGCGGGTTGATATTGTGGCCTCGTGGCATAATCGTCGTGGTGATGTTCTTCAGAACAGCATGACGGCTTATGTAAGAACCGACAGTATATAGGTAGGTGAATAAGAATGGCAAAGATGAAGAAAAAAATGAAAGGTAATGGAGGTTTCTCCATTTTGGAAACTCTTATCGCTTTATTTATGACCGGCATTGTTATTTCCGCTATTTTAGGAGTCTATGCAAATCAGCATAAGAATTGGCTGGTCCAAGAAGAAGTAGCCGATATTCAACAGAATGCCAGGGCGGTAATTGGTGAATTAACCAAGCAGATACGGATGGCCGGTTACAAGTTGCCATTAGGTCTCGATGGGATTGAGGCGCACAACACCAATCCTGACACGGTTGTAGTAACTTACTCCGATAATATCAGCAATGCTCCTTTAAGTGCTAATATGGCATCTTCATCGGCCGAACTCCAGTGCGACGGGCAGGATGTTACATTTCTGCATGATGGTCAATTAGCATATATATTTGACCCTGATTCGGGTGGAGGGGAATTCTTTACGATCACCGATGTTCAGGCCTCCCCGCCACGGCTCCAACATGGTATCCCTCTTTCGAAAGCATACCGGACAGGAGCCATAGTTTTATCTCTTCAGCATATCAAATATTATGTAGATCAAACCGACACGCTGCATCCTAATCTTATGATGAAATTACCGGGTCAAGGAGCGGCGGTCTACGCCGAGGGGGTAGAGGATTTGCAATTTCGTTATACAATGAAAAACGGAATGGTGGTTGATGTCCCAACGGTCGCTTTCGACATTCGGGAAGTATCGATTTCGATTACAGCCCGATCTTCAAAACCTGATCCCAATCTGCCGGGTAATCCTTACCGTCGGCGAACTTTCTTTTCACAGGTTAATCTAAGGAATCTTAGCTCTTAAATGAGAAATAGGATAGATATGATTAATTATTATAACATGGAATATAAGCAAGGAAGGTACAAAATGCCGAAGTCAAGAAAGCTAATAGATAACCGTGGTATGGCGACATTCATTGTTCTTATTATAATGGTTATGATGACCATCATCGGTATCGCCATTGTCCGGATGTCAAATGATGAAATTACTCTGGCGGGCAATGAGAAGCATGAAATGTCGTCATTTTATGCGGCTGAAGCCGGATTGGAACGAGCCTCCGCGGCAATTCAGACTCAGTATGAGGCCAGCGGTGGACCGCCCTCTACATTACCCCAAGGCAATGAAACGATTAATGATTGTGTGGCCGCTTATGCCACCGTTGATAACGGTGCCGCAACCGTGCAGCCGCTAACCAAGGGTGTTTTGGCGGGCTTAAATGCGCTGGTAAAAACATTTACAATTACTTCGATTGGTATATCCAGTATTGATCGGAGCCAGGTGGTTTTAACGCAAGAATTTAACTGCGATTTGGTCCCGATTTTTCAATTTGCCGTGTTCTATGGCAACGATCTGGAAATTGCTCCGGGTCCGGATATGACTCTTATCGGCCGCGTTCACAGCAATGGCAATCTTTATTTGCAGTCCAATAATAATCTCTATATGGATAGCTATGTAACCGCTTCCGGTCAGATTATACACGGACGTAAAGGGCCGGGGGGGACCAGCTATGGTGATGTCATGATCAAAGATGCTGATGGCAATTATCAAAATATGCTTGCCAATGGCACCTGGCTTGATGCCTCTGCTACCCATTGGTATGACTCGGCGGCGGTGCGCTGGAAGGGACGGGTTCAGGATAGCGCTTTTGGACAAGGCGAATTGAATCTGCCCTTAACCGGTTCAAGCGATCCCCATAAACTGATCGAACGTGCCACCGGTAATCCCGATTCGTATGAGAGTCTTGCGGAATTTAAGATAATTGACGGAGTCGCCTATGCTAAGATCGCCGGCGTCTGGACAAATGTCAACGCCGCTCTGCCCTCGGGAACCGTCAGCGCCAGGACATTTTATGATGCTCGCGAAGCAAAGACGGTAAATGCTACCGATCTTGATATATCAAAGTTTAGAGGATGCGCCTATTTCCCGACTAATGGCGTGGTCTATACCTCTGATCATCGCTCCGGCTTCCGCGCTACCCGTTTGGTGAGTGGGGATAGTCTGGGCAAAGCGCTATCGATTGTCTGTGAGAATCCTCTTTATATAAAAGGGAATTTCAATTCCAAGAATAAGAAGCCGGCTTTTGTTGCCGGTGATGCCGTAACCTTCCTGTCTACCAATTGGGCTGACACTAATTCAACCAAGTCGTTAAATTCACGAGTTGCTTCCAATACAACGACCAACTGCTCATTTTTAACGGGTAATCTGAATACGACTTCCGGCACTTATAATGGGGGCTTGGAAAATCTTCCCCGCTTCCTTGAGAAATGGGATAGTAAAACCTTTAAGTGGCGGGGCTCGATAGTTAATCTCTGGAATTCGCTACAGGCCGTCGGATTGTGGGTATATGGCGGTTACTATACCGCTCCGGTTCGTGATTGGGCTTATGATACCGATCTTGATAATCCCAATAACCTACCGCCGGAAACACCTATGGTTCGTATATTTCAGAGAATGGGATGGCAGGAGCAGTATATCGGATATAATCACTAACTATAAACTATTAAAGCCCCGGAGTAATCCGGGGCTTTTTTATTTTATATCGCAAGTGGTTCACTATTTTTTATGGATAACTACAAGAGATGGCTGAGGAATAGCCTGATATCCAACAATAGAGGTTGTTCCTTTATGATGTCCCCTTGAGTCATAATGACTCTGACTTCCAACATATTCTTTTTCGAGATTAACCTTAAATCCGCACTGGAAATTTCTTGAATTGTCAATATTGGCATAAACGAAAATCCCCTTGGCGGGCATTATATCTATTCCATAGTTATATCCGGCACTGGCAAGACTCTGTCTGGAAGATAACGATATCTCCATAGAGAGTATGATCAGGTTATTACTTGGCCTATATGAGAAGGAGTAGAGTTGTTCGACACCGGTCGGGCGACCATTGTTTTTTGTCCGATTAAGATTTGAGAAAACGACACCGGTGACCAATTTCCGGTTATTATTCATAGACAGACTTATGTTCCAGAGATGCTTCTTCCTGTAAATTCCCGCCCCATTCTTAATATGGAGATATGATACGCCGCCAAAGAGATTGGGAAGGATCTGATCGCCAACACCAAAAATATATTCATCATAGGCCTGATGTTGGAAATCATCCAGATGCCGATAGGCAATGGCAATACCATCGCCGCTGGTAGCCCATCCCCAGCTCTTTAAAAATTTCCCTTCGTAATAGGCGCCGAGATATTCGGTCATAAAGTCTTTACGGTATCCAATGGCGGCAGGATTAATCCAGGCCGAGGTTGGACCGACTACTGAGGAGGCAAAACGGTGGTAATAAACGCCATCGGGAAGAGAGAATCGATCGGCGGCACCGGCCAAAGGAGATAATATAAAGAGAAAAATAACTAAGGAAATTCTAAGCATCATATTCTTTATACCTATTTTTTCTGACATTGGATACCCTTCAAGAAAATATTTCCATCCCCCTTGATTTCGACTGTCATCTGGGATTCGCCCGTGCCCGATAGAAATTCCAGATAATTGTGATCCATTTGGGCGGGAGTGATTTTAAATCCCTCGGCGGCGATTTCGCCATCCGAACTAACATTAAGCAGGAATTTGGCAGAGACGGTATCCGGTATGTTGATTTCTATATCCCCGTTGGTATTGCTCATGAATAAGTCGGCCCTCTCAAGGTCAGCCAATTGCAATTTTAGAGAGCCATAACTGCCGATGATCCGGCTCTTGCCGCCGCCAAGAGAAATTCGGTCTAATTTGATTTTACCGTAGCTATTTTCGATATCGACTGCTCCCTTAACATTACTGAGATAAATATTTCCATTTCCATTTCTTATTGTGGCCGCTGTAAGAGGGCAAAGCATATTGTATATTCTTATATCGGCATTGGCGGTGGAAACAGCAATGTCGCCGCCGATATCCCAAACTATTATATCCTGATTAGTGGTGGCCAAGTTTAGCTTTTCGGTAATCCCTTTTGCCTCAAGCCGGCCGAAGGAGGGTTTGCTATTCACAGTCCGGAATGGTCCATCGATTGATAGACCAAAATAAGGCAGGGCGAGCTCAATTTGGCAGTTGCCGGGGAGATGCAACTCACCCTCGACAGCTCCGAAATTTTGACCGGCCCAGGGGGACGGATTAGGAGCCTGTAATAATATCTGCAGACCGCCGGGAATACTATTCATGGTGATATTGATTAAATCAACATAATCCATGGCGGTGGATAGATTGGGAGCCTTCAATATCTTCTTATATACAAAAGTGACCCTGTCACTGCTGTCTGATATAATGTGTAGATTACCATAAAGGTCGAGGGCTGAATTGATGATTACTTTTGCATTGGGGGTTAATGTTGTCTGGAGGGATTGCTCGGCCGTCCGGAAGCGGTTGTTTCCCAAAGATATTACTTCTCCGCCATAGAGAGAAACAGCCAGCATAATATTGGCCGTTATCAATAGGGGCAGTCTAAACCATCCATTCATTGGACATTCTTGGTTCTGATTTTATAGAGTTCTCTCATTAAAATCGAGCCGGCTACGGCGGCATTGAGGGATTCCACTTTGTCTTCATGGGGGATTTTGAGTTTGAAATCGGCCATAGCGGCTATCGCTTCTGAAAGTCCCGAGGCCTCCGAACCGATGCAGAGCAAAATATTGGCTAATGGATCCAGTTGCGTAAGGCAACTCTCTATGGTTTTCCCCTTAATATCCGCCGCCAATATGACCAATTTATATTCCTCTTTTAATTGAAGTATGCTTGTATTTGATACAGAAATAATAGGTATTCCGAAAATGGCTCCGGCCGAGGCTCTGACGACTTTTGGATTAAAGGGTTCAACTGTATCGGATGTAGTAAGAATCAACTCCAGCCCAAAGGCAAGAGCCGACCTGATGAGAGTTCCTTCATTTCCGGGATCGGATATACTGTTGAGGAGAAGAATAGTTTTTGAATTATTTTTGGGAATCTCTTTAATATTCGATTGGGGAATGTTAAATAGGCCAAGGAGACCCTGGTTGGCCGCCGTGTCGGATATCTTTTCCATTTCGGAAAAGGTAACCGATTGTACCGGCACCTCCAATTTTCCAAAGGCCGCCAACAGTTGTTTACTTCTGGCATTTAATCGGGATTGACAGTAATAGAGTTTCTGGGGCAGTTGCTGGTGGCGTATTGATTCTTCAAGAAGGCGCACTCCTTCGGCGGTAAATTGCCGTGTCAACTCCCGTCCCTTCTTGGTCAAGAGTGACCGGAGCTTCTTCTTTTCAGAATTAGTCAAGGGTGACAATATTCCTTGCTTTTCAGAAG
>JAPLUS010000266.1 GCA_026397495.1 Candidatus Zixiibacteriota bacterium
GACCTTCGTTGACCTGATGACAATATCTTTGCGGAGAACTGTGGAAAGCCAATGTTTCATCATGAAAATTTTTAATAGGGCGGAACGCTGCCACCTATTCTACACGATTCTTGTTACCTGTTCTCTTTAATAAATATTCCCTTGACCTTTTGAACAAACCCAGACAATGGCCACGCAAACTTTTTGCCCGTTTTGTTCTCGATGAATTCGATAAGGGCATCTGTGTTTTTCCAGCTATTCGAAAACTCCACCTCTTTCCCATCACATGATATGACATAATGCGCCTGTCCCCAATTGTCATTGAACTTCCGCAATTGCTTGATTTGGTTCCAAGAACATCGGAATTCTTCAAGCGGCTTTATCAGCAAAAATTCATTTTTATTACCTTGGGCTTTGACATGAGATTCATGCCAAACGTAAAATGCGCCTGTACATAGAATCGCCAGAGCAAACGCAATCAAACAAAATGAACCGAATTTCTCCGAACCCAATTGGCTGCTCATGCTCAGGGAAAAGATTGAAAACAAAAGGCCACTTAAAGCAACAATAAGCATCAAAGATTCAAAACCCTTTATATGGTAATTCGCAAACTCCATTTCAACATAATCCAGCGAAAGCTGTCGTTTGTTTTGCATTTTTAAAAATGCCGCTATTAATAAGGAGAACAGGACGATTGGAAAACACAGAAAAAAAGCCATAATCTTCGCATTTTCTTCCATAGTGACACCCCCTTGAATCTTCCGCCAGCCCTGGCTGGCCTTTTTCACCTGTTCCCTGTATCATTCCGACGAACGGCCAAGGAAGTTCCTGCCAAATCGAACCGGTGAATGCTCGTTAAATGGTATTCCTGAGACACATCAATGTCACGGCTTGCCTCTCTTTCCCTATAAACTCTTTTGTCCGGCAATAAATAATAATAATCAAAATATCCGCCGGGGCCTTTCCAGTCAGGCCACTTCAACCAGGTCAGATGATGTTTAATTTTATAGAACGTGATGCTCGGGGTAAAAACCCAATCTGCCCCGATGGAAATAGATTGATCGCTCAACTTCTTGCCGCCGTTGAGCTTCATAAGATAACCCATCAATTCTTTCGTCGAAGCGTCATAAGGGCAGGTATAGAATTTTGATAAATTGGCGCATAGAATAAAATTGATTAACGACAAAACAGCCAACGCGCCCAAAAAAGAATTCGCTAACCTTGCCAAAAAATTTCCCTTGAAAGAAAGAATCCTTCTCCAGAAAATTATCATGGATAACATAAATATCGGCACGAAATAGACGGCCCATCGTTGGGTGACGTACCGGACACGGAATAAATCCCATTGCAAGACTACGAAAGCAGCGCAGAGACTCATCAGCAACAAATTCGCCAGAAGAAATCTGTCGGTCAAATCCATTTTTTCTCTCTTCCAGACGCGTGTCAGCAATGAGACAAAAGCCAAAATAAGAATAACAGCAATAAATATCTGGATCGTCCCATTCCAGCCACCATGCCGGCCGAGCAACGAGGCTGTTATCAGGCTCGAGACCGTGTCCGGCCAAAAACCCTGCGTGCCCCCTTCGATCAGATTCCTGTGCTGATAATAAAACATAGCCCGGACCAAGGGAATGTTAAGGATAGACAGGAATAA
>JAPLUS010000150.1 GCA_026397495.1 Candidatus Zixiibacteriota bacterium
GACCAAAAATCGTCCCGTCAATTGTACGGGGGTAAGATAGCCTTCCATCCAAAATTGTTCCGCCAATTATGGTATGAAGGACAAGCGCCACCGGCCGACGCCCTGCCTTTTGCTCCGCACCCGGACCTTTTCCGGCGCCACACCCTGATTGAAGAAAGGACACCAGAAGGAGAAAAATAACAAGGGAATGGAATCTTTTTAAAGAATACATTAGAACCGGCGTGATAGGGCTATGCTGACACTCGGTTTATGTTTCAAAAGATCAGCTCTAACTTTGAATTTAATTTTTTCGCCTTTATTTGAAAAATCGTCTTCCTCCTCTTGAGGTGCCGCTTTATTGGTCAGTCTCAGGACATCAATTCCCGATACAATCCGGTTTACCACCGCCGCCCCAATCATAAAAATAGCTTTACGGAAGGCCGATTTGCTGGAATTTCGTGCGGCCCGGTATGAGTCCTGTGATGCTTGGCTGTCCCACTGCCAGTAAAATGCCCGGCCGGGAGGATAGTAGGGAGCCTGCGCATCCGGCACCCGTCCCCACTTATTATAATCATCGCGATTATCATAGAAGGTCAAATATTTATAGAAATCATCATTTTTGCCATTGGGATCAATACCGGCATGACTCTGCGCCAAGCGAATATAATCGTCCTTTTTCCATTCTCCATAGGTGCGAAAAGCGAAGAAACCAGCCCAGATAACAACCTCTGAGCCGGTGAATATTTCACCCCGCCCTTTTTCCCCTATATAGAAATGTCCGGCTCCCGGAAGAAGCAATGATAGCACCACGGCTTTGGTTCGAGAAATGGATTTGGAAGGCATTGATACGCTCTTTATAGTATCCTGTACATTATTATCTGCGAATCCCCCCATCTCCTCTTTGCTCATTGTGCCAACAGGGAAATCGAGCGGCGATATCGGTAATGTTATCTTGGCCTCTCCCCTGACCGGAAACAGAAAAAACAAAACAAAAAGAAGACTGTACAAACAAATAAATTTAATAGATCTCATAACTTGCCCTAAAACTTATAGGCCAGCTTCAGAATCGGCACCTCTTCAGTTGCCGAATATCTCTTCAATTCCGCCCTGACCGTAAGCCAGTTATCCCCTGATTTATTTTGGTTGTGACGATGAGCCGATATGGCCGCATCGAAAGCCGAAAGAACATGATTAACCAAGGCCACGATCATAAATTTATTGGCTTTGGTCAGCGCATCATTGGCATTTTTGCGTATAACATTATATCGCTCCCGATGGGGAGATGAAACTCCTTTATTATATTGGATGCTGTCAGCCGTCCAATAGTCATCCCAGCCGGCCCGAAATTGGTCATATTTACCGATCATTTCGTAATATTGCTGATTCTTACCATTCGGGAGTTTTTCTATGAAGCCCTGGCCGGTATCATAGGGGACGTCGATTGTATCTATCAGCCAATCACGGTAAGAATGGCCGTCGGGAGCATTTTCTCCTTCAATCCAGTACAGATCGGCGAAAGCTCGAAACTCATCGGTCTTTTTATTGCCATCGTTATGATACTTAAGATAAAACGCCCATGATGTTACCTCGGTTGCCAGAAAGAAGATTGGTTTGGCAATATGCGAGCCGGCATATTTCTGTCCCCATCCGGGGACAAGAAGCGAATAAAGGAACGCCTTCTTGGGAGATTTATAGTCGTAGTTATAAATGCTTTTATCCTCGTCGCTCTTAAGGGCATCGCGGTTTTGATCTCCCAAAGCGGCCAACTTCAGATAGTCCCGATCGCTATATTTGGCGGCTTCGATGCCCAGCTCCAATTTACTCAATTCAATATTAATGGCCAAGGCCGGCAGGTAAATCATACATGAAATTATGATAGTGAAAATAATTGTCTTTCTCATTATAGTCTTCCTTTCTTACTTAACTATCGCAATATCGATGAAGGCAGAGCGTATTTCCCCGCCAAAATCGGCTTTAATATAACAACGGTATACTCCCGTTGGCAATCTGGAACCGTTCCATTCTTTTTCAATGGTTCCCTGTTGGCCATACATTTTTATTTCATCCACACGCTTGCCGGACAAATCATACATAGTCAAGGTAACATTGGCATTAGCGCCCAAGAAACACCTGATGGTTGTTCGGCCGCTCAAGGTCGGATTGGGGTAGCAGAAAAATTTGTCGACAGGAAGTTTGTCGGCATAGACGGCCGGATGTCCCAAACGACCGACGGGAAGATAGAAGCTGCC
>JAPLUS010000096.1 GCA_026397495.1 Candidatus Zixiibacteriota bacterium
GCCAGAAAATAAGCATAGCCGAACCCGACTAAATATAGGCTTTCCTCATGAAACAAATAGAAATTACTTAGTCGGAGGCCAGCTTTATATATAGCACCGTGTCGGGCGGGACGGAAGCAATCTGTGTAAGAAAAGTCTGATTAAAGGCAATGACAAGAGAACCTGCCCTGACGACCAAAGATAGCACAAAAATTGATAGGCCATCTTATCCAGATGAAGCAAATATTTATAGATTTTAGAAGCATAAATCTTTAAAAAAATTCTGTTGCTATGTGATGGCCGATGCCATATTTTCTATGGCGCTGCCGAAGTGGTGAAATTGGTAGACACGCTGTGTTCAGGGCGCAGTGCTCACAAGGCGTGGGGGTTCAAATCCCCCCTTCGGCATTTTTATTTTTTATTGGGATAAATATTGAAGAATTAATATCACCCGATTGTCAATATAGGTGTAAGATGCAGAAAAAGTACAATATCGTTGACCACAGATTAGTTGAAATTCAAGATGGCCCTGCCCTGCTTATGGTATTTATCAATCCCGATGACAATGAAAAGAGATACCTAATTGAAAAGATGCGGCTGGATGAACACACTCTGCAATCGGCCCTTGACCCGGATGAGCTTTCCCGCCTTGAATTTGAGCCGGAACACCTGGCTATGATTTTCAAAAGGCCGAAAAACTATTCCCATCAGGATAAATTTCTTTTCAAGGTTACTTCAGCCGGAGCCTTTTTGTTTAAAGATTATCTTATAATTGTTGCTTCGGACGATATCGCCTTATTTGATCCGACCCAGCTGATTAGGATAGAAACCCCCGCTTATCTCCTGTTACGGTTGATGTATCGCTCCATTTTTCACTTTTTGGAACACTTAAAGGTAATTGCCGCTATTTCCGATGATCTCCAGGACAAAATCAATATGGCCATGGAAAACAAGAGTCTCCTCAATCTGTTCACTTTGGAAAAAAGTCTTATTTATTATCTTAATTCACTCAATTCCAATGGTGCGGTCTTGGATAAACTCCGAGTAAATGCCAGCAAGATTAGTCTTGGCACAGATGAAATGGAATTTTTAGAGGATACCATTATCGAAAATAGCCAATGCTATAAACAAGCCGAGATCTACTCCAATATTTTGGCCAGTTTGATGGATGCCCGCGCCTCCATTGTCAGTAACAATCTTAATATCCTGATAAAACTTCTCAATATTATCACCATTGCCATTATGGTGCCGACCTTTGTAGTAAGTGCCTTCTCTATGAATGTCGGACTACCGCTCCAAAATCACCCTCTTGCTTTCTGGCTTGTGATGGGGCTGGCGTTTGTTTCGGTGCTGGTTTTTATAATGATATTGCGCCGCAATAGATGGTAAACTAAAAACTTAACTGGAATTAAACATTTATAAAGAATGAAGGGAAGAGAGCCAATCTCTCTTCCCTTCTATTATGCCGGAATACCCCAAGATAATCAGCGCGGGGTGGGTGGCGCCGGACGCGGCGGAAGTATTCGAGGCTCTTCCTTAATTTTCCCCATTAAATACTTAATGGCTTGATCCAATTGGTCATCGTATTTCTTAGCCAGACGACCGGGTAAGTTATCGACCACAATATCCGGCTCAACCCCAATATTCTCCATAACCCACTGGCCTTTGAGATTATATAGGGTGCCGCCCGGTACAGTAAAATAACCGCCGTCAAGTAATGCCGGAAAACCGTTGATACCAACTACCCCGCCCCAAGAGCGGTTTCCAAGTAATGGACCCATTTTGTACTCCCGGAAGAAATAGGGGAAATAGTCCCCATCGGAGCAGGAAAATTGATTAAGCAGGGTAATCATATGAGCCTTGATTCCATTAGGACTTGGAATGGTGTTGCGGTCGACCCACATTGCTTTAACTTCCTGTCTTAGTCTGTCGAGAATTAGGTGAGATACAAATCCACCGCCATTATAACGAACATCGATAATCAGGCCATCCTTATAAGCTTGGTGATAAAACATTTTCATAAAGCGTACCAGGCCGAAACCACCCATATCCGGTATATGGATATAACCGATTTTTCCGCCGGAAATAGAGTCGACATAGCGCCGTTCACTTTCTACCCAATTGTAATAACGAAGCATCTCCTCAGAGGGAATCGGTTTGACAGTAATCTCACGGGCCCCTTCTATTGTCGGTTTACTATTTACCGTGAGAATGATAGTCCTGCCAACGGTGTTGGCAGTCAGGGAGTACGGGTCAATGTCGGCGGTTACAGGGTGGCCATCAATCGCCAATAGATATTCGCCCGGTTTTATATCTATACCGGGTTCCAATAAGGGAGATCTCAATTCCTCATCCCAATTTTCGCCACAAAGAAGGCGCGAAATTTTGATCTTATTGACGCTATGATCAATTTCAAAATCCACTCCCAACAGACCGATATTGCTTGGGTGAATTTTGGGTGTTTCACCGCCCCCGATATATGTATGAGAACAGCATAATTCGCTGACCATTTCGCTAATAATGTAGGTGAGGTCGTAGCGGTTTATCACATAGGGAATTAGAACGGCATAACGATCATGCATTTTTTTCCAATCGACTCCATGCATATTGGAATCGTAAAAGAAATCCCTTTCCATCCTCCAGACCTCATCATACATTTGTCCATACTCAGCCATTCGATCAAGCCGCATTTCCATTTGAGATAAGTCGAGTTTATTGTCCTCGAATTCACCCTTTTTCCCTGAGGTTCCGGAGATATGGAAATCGCTCCCTTTTTGCATCAGAATTTTCTCGCCGGAAGGTGTGATGGCATAGCTCGAAAGGCCCACTGCGAATTCATCATCTTTTTTATCTTTTATGGTATATTTATGCAGGATATTTTCATCCTTGCCGATTTTTCCCATCAGACCATATATGGGACTGGTGGTATAGAAAACAGCGCCGGATATAGCCGCCAGGCCGTCAATATTGCCGGCGGAAAGGTCGAAAGCAACCTGACGGTCGTAAATACCGTCAAAATCAATTTTAACGTCAACCGCTTTCTTGAGATCATCGTCCTTGCTTTTCCTATCACCTTTATCGGATTCTTTTTTGTCGGCTTCTGATTTTTCATTTTTCTTATCGCCAATAAGGACCTCGTCGCTTTTCGGTGCAAAAGGTGATTTTTCAGTCTTAGACAAGACAATCAAATAGAGATTAGTAATGGCGTTATTGACTGAAGTGAATTCATAATTGCTCAAGATTGGATTGAAATTCCTCTCCGATAAGAAGTAGAGGTACTTGCCATCCGGGTCGAAAATGGGCGAGTCATCATTCGTGTAACCGGGGGTTACTTGATGAATAACTCCATCAGTCAGGGAATAGATATGGATGGCCCAGATCTCATTTTCGCCCGGTTTGGAATAGGCCAGAAAACGGCTATCGGGAGACCATGAATAATTGCGAATCTGCGCTCTCGGAGATTGATCGACTAACACCTGTTTTTTGGTCGTAATATCTATGTAGTACAATTTGTTGTCTTTATCGGAAAAAGCTATTTTCTTGCTGTCGGGCGACCATTGGGCATCAAACCGGTGGCAATGACCATCGCTTGTCAGTCTTGTATTTCCTTTGCCATCCTGCGCCATGAGATAAAATTCCTCTTCACCGGTGCTGTCGGAATTATAGATGATCCATTTGCCATCGGGCGACCAATGGGGAGAGCCCTCCCTGGAATCGGAGAGACTGGACAGATTGCGGGTATTTCCCTCTTTGGCGGGCACTGTAAAAATATCGCCGCGGGCGCTGAAAATAGCGCGATGCCCATCGGGAGATATATCATAATCGCTAATTTTGTCAGATACCTTCACGAATTCTGCGCGCACCGTATGCCGATCGGTGATAAGATTAACCGGCACCTTATGAACCGTCTCCGAGGGAAGCTCCAAGAGATTGATATATCCCCCATTCTCGAAGGCAATGGCGTCCCAGCCAAGACTGGGCCAGCGGACATCATATTCGGTGAAATGAGTTACCTGCCGCGTTTGCTTGGTTTGGATATCATAACAGAAAATATTGAGGGTGCCGGCGCTATCGGGTTGGGAGGTACGATCAGAGTTAAAATAGATTTTAGCACCGTACCACATCGGCATATTATCAGTTCCAATCCAATCAGTTATTTTTTCGGCGCCATCGGTTTTCAAATCGTAAATCCAGACATCCTGGGCCATTCCCCCTTTATACCTCTTCCAGGTACGGAAATCTCGGTAGATAGGACAGTAAGCCGCCTTATTGCCATCAGGGGATAAGCTGGTAAAACCGGCGGAGGCCATCGGAAGCGGCTCGGAAAGGCCGCCTTTGACATCAACCAGATAAGCCCGCCCTTCCCACCAGCTCATCGCTTCTTTGCGGGAGCGATAAAGCACCTTTTGACCATCTTTGCTCCATCCCATAACCACATTATCCGGCCCAAACCGTTCGGTGGTATTCTGGATAGCCGGATGGAAAGTCAGGCGTTTCGGTTCGCCGCCGTTGATGGGGATGCTATAAACTGATTCATCTCCGTCATACTGCCCGGTAAAAGCGATCAGGTTTCCATTAGGAGATATTTTGGGGAAAAACTCCAATCCTTCATGGCTGGTGATACGCGTTGCCTGCCCGCCGCTACGGGGCACGGTGTACAAATCGCCACCATATATAAAAGCAATCTTCTCTTGGCCGACATCGGGGAAACGAAGTAAGCGGGCTTCTTCGTTTGCCGCCGGTTGTTGGGCTAAGACCAGGCTCCCCATTAATATTATAAAAAGGAGGGCCGGCATCAATGATTTTCTCATAGTGACTCCAAATGTTATGAAATTTAAATTAGTATTGTTTCCTGATCTACACTCCCATTTGATAACTGGTCGAATATCTCCAAGGTTTCGAAAATCAATTGCGAAAAAATGGAATTTACAAGGATTGATCCCTTTTGGCAAGGAGATATCTCAGTGCGCCGATCGGCTGCTGCCGGAAAACCATATGGCCGGGTCAAAGGCCATGTCTATGGCAGCCGGATGATGACCATTGAAATTTTGCAACCTTTATTAAGAAAAGCCGTCTAATTAAATATAAAATCCGGAATCATTTAAAGGAGCCTTTATGCGGATTATTTTAATGGTCTCGGCAATCTATTTTTTGGTCACGTTTTCGGTTTTTGGACATTATTCCGAAAAGCGAACCCTCTTGATTCCATCCGGAAATATCGAGGAGTTTAATATTGATTGCGGCGCCGGTTCGCTGGAAATCAGGGGTTATGAGAATCTTGATAAAATAGAACTCGAAGCAGAAATAATCCTTGATGGATTAAATCGTAAAGACGCCATAAAATATATGGAAAAATATATGAATCTAGAGCTCAAAGAGCGTGGCTCTAATGCCCGTCTGACCGCCAATTTTAAAGATGACAATCATAATATCTGGTCGCTTTTCGGTCATAGTGAATCCCGCGAGATTAATCTTAAAGTAAAAATACCCAAAAATATGATGCTTGATATTTCTGACGGTTCCGGCGCAATGACTATAGAAGATATAAATGCCGGGATAAAAATATCCGATGGTTCCGGAGAAATATTTATCCGTCAAATAGGCGGACAGCTTGAAATTGAAGACGGTTCGGGAGAGATAGACATCTTCAAAATTACCGGCAACATTGTCATCAGCGACGGTTCCGGCAGCGTCAATATTAAGGATGTCGTTGGCGACATAGATATTGACGATGGCTCCGGCGAAATCGTAGTAAAGAGCGTGGACGGCACGGTGACGGTCAGTGATGGGTCAGGAGATATTGTTATCGACGATATTCGGCATGATGTCGATATTGAAAGTGATGGCTCCGGAAGCACGGAGATTACTCGTGTCGACGGGCACGTTACCAGAGATGATGATTATGTCAATCACCGGCGCCGCCATTATTGAGATGGAAGTGTCTTAAATTTATCTGATTTATGCATTTATTTAATTATTCGGGGCAGAGCGATTCCCGCGCGTGCTGTAACTGGGGTGGAATATCAAGCCGTTCCGATGGTAGCAACTCTTTCATCTTAACCATTGTCGCCCGGCAGGCCTCGACATTTCCGCTCTTGAGTTCATCAGCGGCCAGATGGATAAAAGCGGCATAGAGATTCCAGCCTGTCCATCGGGTAGCCATTTCGAGCGATATGGTGGCGTCGGCATAGCCGCGATATTGATATATTTGCAGCAGATTCCGCTGCAAGATATCTCTG
>JAPLUS010000328.1 GCA_026397495.1 Candidatus Zixiibacteriota bacterium
GGCACCTCGGCGAAACTGGCGGACAAGCCGTAGCGCCCCATCATGCCGCGCGGAGGGTAGATGATGCTGTCCGGAGACTGCCTGTTTCCGAAATACCAGGTCTCGGGCGTCAGAGGGCACCCGATGCCGTCGCCTGCCTCGCTGTCGGCCCTGTTGATGTAATCGCCGATGCAGGCGGCGTAGTCGGACTGCGAGATGGGGGAGTGGGTGGGTTAATCAGTTCAACCCTGCTCACTCTGGTAATCGTGCCGGTTGTATATACCTTGATTGACGATCTGATAGCACGTATCTTAGGACACGAAACAGTTCAAGAGCGCAAAGAAAGTATTGAAGATGCCGGAACGGTCGGTCACACCGAGTAAAGAATTTTGTTATAGCGAGCTTTTCCTCGATTTCCTAAATTGGAAACCATCGCTTGAGAAATATTTCTCTTCTCAAGAATCGCTGGAAGTCGCGGCCAAACTTGGGCAGACGAAGGTTGACCGTAATCTACTATGCGACGTTCTAATTCGGCAAAATATTTCCTTTAAAGCCAAACCAAGAACATTCAAAGTTATTGAGAAACTTCGGCAAGAAGATTCTCTTTGCATTTTTACGGGGCAACAAGCCGGCCTTTATGGCGGGCCGCTTCTGACATTATATAAAGCAATTGGCATTACTAAGCTGGCCCGACAGCTTGAGAGAGAGCTCCGCCGGCCGGTGGCGCCGATTTTTTGGATTGCCGCCGATGACCATGACTTCAACGAAATTAACCACCTCTTCTATTGCGGTCACGACGGGGATATCCGGAAACTACATTATGATTTGCCGCCGACGCGGAAGGTGCCGATTTCGGAAATACGATTTGATGATAGCCAGGCCTATGAACTGTTTGTGCAAGATACCCGCGGCGCTTTAGGCCTTTCGGATTTTACCGATGAACTTTATACGCGACTTTTTGCCGCCTACTCTTTCAATAATACCCTAGCCGATGCTTTTGGTCAATATCTGCTGGATATTCTCCCCGATCTTGGTTTGATCCTCTTTTCCCCGGCTGACAAAGAAATTAAAACAGTTTCTAAAGGATTCTTTAAGCATCTGGTAGAGGGGCATTTTAAATTAAAAGAATCGTTGGAGGCAACCTCCCTCAGCCTAAAAAATGACGGCTACCATATTCAGGTCGAAAAAAAGGAATCAGCCGTCCATCTGTTCTTTCACAATCCGGAAAGAATTCCTATCCACTTCTTGAACGATGCCTATGTTGTGGGAGAAAAAACGCTCGGTCTAACCGGGCTATTGGACCTCATTGATAAGTACCCCGATAAATTTTCGCCCGATGTCTTAACCCGCCCGCTTTGGCAGTCTTTTCTTTTCCCGGTTGTCGCCCAGATGGGCGGGCCGTCAGAAATCGCTTATTTCAGCCAAATTGGGAAACTATTTAACCTTTTTAATCTGGTTCAACCGCATTATTATCCGCGCCCGGCTCTCACGCTGGTGGAAAAAAGGCAAGAAGAATTGCTTGAAAAATATGGTTTAAATCTGCCGGATATCACCGGTGATATTGAAAATGTGGTTAAGCGGGTGACCATACAATCATTCCCGAAAGAGATAGAAGCCAAAATTGCTGATTTTCGGGCGAAATTCGAGGATGCCTATAACGAATTCTTTAGTGTCGTCAGGAATTATGATGATCATTTGGAACCGATGGGAAAGCAAACTTACGGTAAAATTGATTTTGCCTTAAATGCTTTTGAAAAGAAAATATATGATCATCATAAACAGCGGATGCAGTCAACCCGCAGTCAAATTTATCGGTTGGCTTCAGCCCTTTTCCCCAACAGTAATCTGCAGGAACGGTCTCTAAATATAAATCAATTTATTGCGAAATATGGTTTTGGTATCGTAGATTTTATAATCAAAAATGTCGATGTGGGAACCATTGAGCATCAGATAATTTATATTTCTGAATATCAGAGTTGATATGAATATTGGTATTACCTGTTACCCGGTCGCCGGTGGTTCCGGCATTGTTGCCACGGAATTGGGACAGCAATTGGCCACCCGTGGCCATCAGGTGCATTTCATTAGCTATGCTCTTCCGTTCCGCCTTGATAAATTCCAGCCGAATCTCTATTTTCATGGTGTCGAGACAACCGCTTATCCGCTTTTCCAACACCCTCCCTATACTCTTTCTCTGGCGGCTAAAATGGCTGAGGTTATCTGTCAGTTTAATCTTGAAATTTTGCATGTCCATTATGCAATCCCGCACGCTACCTCCGCCTTTCTGGCCAAGCAACTGGTAACATGCGAAGTGCCGAAGGTGATTACCACTTTGCACGGCACGGATATTACTCTGGTCGGCTCCGACCCATCCTATTATGATATTACCCGCTTTTCGATAAATGCTTCGGATGGTATCACGGCTGTCTCGGCCTATTTAGCCGAGGAAACCAGGCGTACTTTTAAAATTGAGAAAGCGATTGCCGTCATTCATAACTTTTTTGACGGGGCCCGTTTCAATCCCGATAGTATGACCTGTAAAAGGCGTGATTTTGCCGATGACAAAGAATTTGTCGTGGCTCATATCTCCAATTTTAGACCGGTAAAAAGAATCATTGATGTTATTGATATCTTTGACCGTATCAATAAAGCGCTTCCGTCCAAATTGCTTCTTATCGGCGAGGGGCCTGATGCTATTCTGGCACGGCGACAGGTAGGTAAGAAAAATCTTAACGACCGAGTGATTTTCCTTGGCAATCAGGATAGGGTAGAGGCCATTTTACCGGCGGCGGATTTATTTCTTCTCCCCTCGGAAGAGGAATCATTCGGCCTGGCGGCTCTGGAAGCTTTGGCCTGCGGCGTGCCGGTGATTGGGAGTTCCGGTACCGGATTGACCGAAGTGATCGAAGATGGCGAAGAGGCGCGACGCTTATCTGATGAAAAATTCAACGCCCACAAAATTGTCAATCAATATGAAGATTTTTATAGGAAGGTACTAAATGGCTGATATAAAATTGGATGTTTTGGCTATTGCCGCGCACCGCGACGATGTTGAAATCACTTGCGGGGGAACGATTATTAAATTGGTCGATAAAGGCAAGAAGGTCGGGATTCTTGACCTGACCGAAGGGGAAATGGGGACCAGAGGAACTGCCAAAGAACGGGGCATTGAGGCGGAGAAAGCGGCCAAGATTATGGGATTATCTTTTCGGCACAACCTTCAACTTCCCGATGCCGGCGTTGAAGTCAATTATGAGAATAAATTGAAAATTGCGCAGGTCATAAAAGATACCCGTCCGGAGCTGGTGATTTTGCCTTACTGGGTACAACGTCATCCGGATCATCTTTCCGCCTCACTTCTTGGGTATGATGCCTGCTATCTGGCTGGATTGAAAAAGCTGAAACTCAACGGTGAACCGCATCGCCCGCGAAAAATAAT
>JAPLUS010000285.1 GCA_026397495.1 Candidatus Zixiibacteriota bacterium
GCATGAGATCACTGGGAATCTCTTCCAAAAGGGAAATAGGGACCTATCTCCATATATATTTGTAGATTCCAATTACTGCTTACCCTTAAAAACAACCCGACCGGCCAGAATCGCGTAATCGACCTTACCGGATAATTTCCAGCCAATAAAGGGAGAATTCTTCGACTTGGAGCGAAAATTCTCTTTCTTGACGGTCCACTTTTTCTCCGGATCGATAACGGTAATATCGGCCACCGAACCTATGGCGAGCGTTCCCCTCGGCAATTTGAGGATTCTGGCCGGATTATAAGTCATTTTTCGGATAGCATCAGCCCAGGAAAGGTATCCTTTGTCAATTAGACTGGTCTTGAGCAGACCAAGTGATGTTTCCAGACCTATCATTCCCGGCGGCGCCTGATCAAATTCCACATCTTTTTCCTCGGCTGCATGAGGAGCATGGTCAGAGGCGATGCAATCAATAGTTCCGTCAATTAAACCTTCAATGACCGCTTCAACATCCTTCTTGGTTCTTATGGGCGGGTTGACCCTAAGATTAGTGTTAAATTCTTTGCCAATAGCCTCATCGGTTAATGAGAAATGATGAGGGCTGGCTTCAGCGGTAACCTCAATACCCTCGGCTTTCGCCCTTCGAACCGCTTCAACTGCGCCCGCCGTAGTAATATGAGCAATATGCAGTTTGCTCCCTGTAAAACCGCACAATCTAATATCGCGCAGAACCGCTATTTCCTCACCTACTGCCGGTCGACCTCTCAAACCCAGCCGGGTCGATTGAAATGATTCATTCATTACGCCGCCATGACAGAGGAAATAATCTTCGGCATGAGATATTATCGGGATACCGAACATTCGGGCATATTCAAGCGCGCGCCGCATAATCTCCGGATTTTGCAGATAATTTCCGTCATCGGAAATTGCCACCGCGCCGGCCTTCACCAAGTCCCCAATTTCAGCCAGCTCCTCCCCCTTCAACATCTTGGTAATGGCGCCAATAACATAGACATTGGCATCCGCTTCCTCAGCGCGCGACAACACAAATTTGACTGTTTCCTGATTATCAATAATCGGATTGGTATTGGGCATACAGCAGATCGATGTAAAACCGCCGGCCGCCGCCGCCTGACAACCGCTGATAATAGTTTCTTCATCTTCACGTCCGGGCTCTCGAAGATGCACATGCATATCAATCAGGCCGGGGACAACCAATTTGCCGGAGGCATCAATTATATTTTCGACCGGGATAGAGACAAAATCCTTCTTGGCGCTCTCGGTATCTTTGGCAATCTTGGAAATCTTACCATCCCTTAGGAAGACGTCAGCCACGCTGCCGAAACCAAGAGCCGGATCGATTACCTGTCCTCCCCTTATGACCATATCATAGTGAGATGTTTTCATTCTGCGGCCTCCTCTTTCTTCCCCGACAGCAAGTACAGCACGGCCATTCGGACAGCCTGTCCATTGGTAACCTGTTCCAGAATAACCGATGAGTCGCCATCGGCCACATCATTGGCAATTTCCACTCCCCGATTTATTGGGCCGGGGTGCATGATTGTATAGTTCTTATTGAGAAGCGCCAATCTTTCGGTAGTTATGCCGAAGAGATTGGTATATTCACGCTGTGATGGAAACAGTCCCGCCTGTTGGCGTTCCAACTGTATCCGCATTATATTCACTACATCGGCTCCATCGAGGGCCTTGTCAAGATCGGTATAAACATCAATTCCGAATTTGTCGATTTCAAAGGGAAGAAGAGTGGAAGGACCACAAACTGCCACCGAGGCTCCCATTGCTTTCAATCCCCAGATATTGGAGCGAACCACCCGCGAGTGTTTTATATCGCCTACCAGTACCACTCTTAGATCTTTGATATACTTATACTTTCGGCGGATGGTAAATAAATCAAGGAGTGCTTGGGTTGGATGTTCATGGGCGCCGTCACCGGCATTAATAACATTCGACTCGATACACTGTGTCAGAAAATAGGGAACACCGATGGAGGAATGTCTTACCACAATCATATCGATTTTCATCGCCTCTATATTACGTACCGTATCCCGTAAAGTCTCCCCCTTCTTGACGGACGAAGTCGAAGGAGTAAAATTGACCGTATCAGCCGACAGCCTTTTTTCCGCCAATTCGAATGAGATTCTGGTACGAGTAGAAGGCTCATAGAAAAGATTCAATACTGTCATTCCCCGGAGGGTCGGAACTTTCTTTATGGGGCGTTCAATAATCTCCCGAAAAGATTCAGCCGTGTCGAGAATGAGAGTAATTTCTTCGGCTGTTATCCCTTCCAGACCAAGCAAATGGCGTGATCGTAATTGCATCTATTCCTTCCCTCCTTTCTTGGTAACTTTTTTAATACCCTGAATTTGGGAAGGGGGCAGTTTCATCCCCGATTTCACCACCATAACTTTTTCAAAGCCATCTTTTTCTTGTAGTCTAACCAGCACCCGATCGTCTTTCGAGGTGGGAATATTTTTGCCGACATAATCCGGACGGATAGGAAGTTCCCGATGGCCACGGTCGATTAAGACCGCCAGTTGTATTGAGCGTGGACGGCCAAAATCGATAATTTGATCAAGAGCCGCTCGTATGGTTCGGCCGGTGAAAAGGACATCATCAACCAGAATGATATTGCGGTCAACCACATCAAAGAGAATCTCTGTCCGCTGTATGACAGGTTGGTCAAGTTTGGAATGAACGTCATCACGATAGAGATTAATATCCATTAGACCGACCAGAATATCGAGACCTTCAATACCCTTTATTTTTTCGGCAATCCTCTTGGCAATATCAGCGCCGCGATTAAGGATGCCGATCAAAACCAGAGTCTCCGCACCATCATTTTTCTCTAAAATCTCATGCGAAATACGGGTTATGGCGCGGGCAATCCCTTTCTCATCCAAAACCGTTTCAATTTTCTCTTTAGCCAAAATGCCTCCTATAAGAAAAGGGAGTAAAGATTACTAATTCTCGTGACTTATTAAGCGAAAATAAATGTTTATTCAGATGAATTGGATGAATATAGACCCGCAGAAACACTTCCCTTTCCTTTAGCCGTCTCTCGGAACGGCCTTAAAAGGTTAAGAACCAAGCCGATTATATGAAATTTCCAGCTGAGGTCAAGTAATATCTTGACAGTTAAGGCAGATTTTTTGGCGCCTCTGATAACTGTTTATTTATAAAGGGGATGGGTTAACCCCGGCCAAGATTTTTGGCCAGCTCCTCTTCGGTGAAATACTTTATCCGGCCAAAATGCTCAATCTGATACGACACCATCTCCGGTTTGGAAAGAAAGGCGGAATAATCATAGCTTTCGAAGAATTCGGCTTTGCTCCCGACACCATCGATCATGCCGCCTATCAAGACCACAATATCATCAGCCAATTCAAATATGATATTCCCATAATGGGATATGATGACAATACCAATTCCCTCCTCATGCAATTTTACTGTCATCTTTTTAAAAAGCTTAATACCGTCGAAATCAAGACCACAGGTTGGCTCGTCAAAAAAAATGAAAGAGGGTTTCAATGAAAGAATCGTCCCAAAAGCCAATCGCCTTTTCTCGCCTCCGGAAAGGGTGAAGGGATCCCGCTCGGAGAAGATTCCCTTTGGCAGGCCGATTGTTTTATAGCATCCCTCCACCATATTATCAATTCCTGTCAGGCATAGATTTTCAGCGCCGAATCGAAGCTCCTTATCAACCGTCTCAAGGAAAAATTGCCGTTCGGGATGCTGAAAAGAGACGGCCAGATGACCGGCGCCCGCTTTAAAGCCACCATAATTTATTCTGCCCATATTAGGCTTGAGTAACCCCGCCATTAATTGAATGAGAGTCGATTTACCGCTCCCCGATGGGCCAACAAGGCCAATTATTTTACTGTCTTCTATTTTAAGATTTAATTCACGGAAGAGAAAATCGGAGGCATTATCACCATAGCCAAAAGAAACTGAATCAAGGGCAATTGATTTAATCGCCCCGGTTGGTTCCCGCCGCTCCATAGATGGAATTTCGACTTTGGGAAAAGCGGCGCCGGTCTCTATCCGATATTTGAGAGGGACATCGATACCCGCCGATTGACACTCTGCCACCCGGGCAAATATCTCCGAGGGCTTTCCATCCATCAGAATACCGCCTTTTTCAAAAACTATAATCCGCTCATAGTCTTCGGTGACATATGAGTACTGCGTAATTCTTAGGACGGTCAGGTTCTTGTTATGGTCAAGCAGTCGGGCAACAGCCGCCGTTAGAAGCTGCTTGCCGGATTCATCCAGGTATGACCCGGGCTCATCCAGAATCAATATGGCCGGCTCGCCTATCATAACCGCCGCCAGCGCCACTCTCTGCTTTTCCCCTCCTGACAATTCAGAAGTGAGCCGATTCGGGAAGGCAGCTAATCCGAAGAATTTCAGGGACTGATCAACACGCTCCCTTATTTTCACAAAATCAATATTCATATTTTCCAGAGAGAAAGCAATTTCCCGCTCAACCGTGGTAGATACCAACTGATTGTCCGGATTCTGGAAGACGAGGCCGACCTGACGCTTGAGTCTTTGGGCATCAGTCGCCTCAGCCGGATTTAAATCATTAACACTTATTTTGCCGGAGGTTGCCCTGAGAATGCCATTTACAAGAAGAGCGAAAGTAGTTTTGCCGGATCCGTTATTACCGAGTATGGCAACTCTCTCGTCCGCACCTATATTCAGGCTGAGATTATTTATAGCCGCTATACCATCGGGATAGCTGTATGAAACCCTATCAAACTTTATCATAAAAAAACCGCCGATGGCCCAATAAACACCATCGGCCTTGAATAATCAGGGCAATTCCTATTCAATCATTTATAGCAGACGTCCAGCTCTCGTGCCGCCTTAGCCTCATCAAGCCGACGCACCGGGGTATTTTGTGGAGCATGTTTCAGCTTCTCCGGATCGATTTCGGATTCTCTGGCAATGGCAATCAGAGTCTCGGCAAATTCCTCAAGGGTTTGTCGACTTTCGGTTTCTGTCGGCTCAATCATAAGCGCTTCCGGAACAATGAGCGGAAAATAAACCGTTGGGGCGTGAAATCCATAGTCCAAGAGACGCTTGGCAATATCCAGGGCCTTTACTCCAAGCTTCTTCTGACGATTACAGGAGAGAACAAATTCATGCTGACATGGGCGATCATAGGGAACATCATAATCATTCTTTAGAAGCTCTTTAAGGTAATTGGCATTTAATATGGCATTATCCGATACTTTTCTCAATCCCTCCGCGCCAAGAGTCCGAATGTAAGCATAAGCCCGGATATTATTGGCGAAATTTCCATAAAAAGAATGAACCCGTCCGATTGATTTGGGTCGGTCGTAATTGAGGAAAAGCCGATTATTTTCTTTCGGATTTTTAGCAAGCACCGGCACCGGCAGGTAATCTGCCAGTTGGCCGATAACTCCTATCCCCCCACCCCCCGGTCCACCACCGCCATGGGGAGTTGAGAAAGTCTTATGCAAGTTAAAATGAAGGAGATCAAAACCAATCTTGCCCGGCTTGATAATTCCCAGTTGGGCATTGAGATTGGCGCCATCCATATACAGCAGGGCTCCGGCCTTGTGTATAATCTCTGCAATTTTCTCAATTTCCGATTCAAACAAACCGAGCGTATTAGGATTAGTCAGCATTAATGCCGCCGTTTCCTCATCAACTGCTGCCGCTACTGTTTCGGGCGAGATAACACCATTTTCATTTGACTTTATCTGTACCGCTTCATAACCGGCCATAGAAACCGAGGCCGGATTGGTGCCATGGGCCGAGTCGGGAATAAGAATTTTCTTCCTAACCTTCCCTTTATCCCGGTGGTAACTCCTGATAAGCAGCAAACCCATAAATTCTCCCTGAGCGCCGGCCACCGGCTGAAGCGAAATAGCATCAAATCCGGAAATCTCTTTTAAGTATTCCTCAAGCTCATACATAATTTGCAATGAGCCTGTCGCCGTCCGACATGGTGCTAAGGGATGTTGATTGACAAAGCCGTCAAATGAGGCCGCCTTCTCGTTGAGCTTGGGGTTATATTTCATTGTACATGAACCGAGGG
>JAPLUS010000347.1 GCA_026397495.1 Candidatus Zixiibacteriota bacterium
AATTCGGAAAGGCCGGAGAGTGAGAAGGTTTTTTGTGATATAAGCCAATCTATTCCTCTTTGCAGATCGGCGATAATATTTTCCTCTTTGGGCCCATACTGAATAGAGGCGGCAGCTTCTCCGGCATATCTTTGATCGATAATGTCGAAGTGGTTCCGTTTCGATTCGGCCATCCCCCGGGCCACCGAAAAGCGTCTCTTAAGAGCCAACTCTAAGGCAAAATATCTGATTTCTATATTATATCACTCTCCGATTTTCCATGAAAATTTTCAATAAGTCTGAGCGGAAATCGCAATCAACGGGATTCAAAGAATTAATCGCCACCCCCCCAGCCCCCAGGGAGGAATGAATTATTTTGTACCTATCAATGGCTATGGCCACATGGCCTTTGAAAAATCTTAAATCACCGGCCCTGACCTCATCGGATTCTATCCGGCGACCGGCTTTTACCTGATCCCGGCTGTCTCGGGGAAGCGATATGCCGGCGAATTGGTAAATCATCTTTACCAATCCGGAACAGTCAAATCCAAAAGGGGTAATTCCGCCCCAAAGGTAAGGGACACCAAGAAATCTTTTGGCTTGTCTAATAATCACCGATGACAACTCTAAGTTCTTTCCTCCCGAGAGGGGATAAAGCAAATCTTTGAGCGCCATTTCAAAATGATATTTCCCCGCGGCCACTACTATTCCATAGTTACCGGTCTTCTTGGCCAGTTCCAGTCTTGTCCCATAAAACAGAAAGGGCGGATATGTTTTATCGTAATCTATCGAGGTAATTTGGGCAATGGGCGAGGCAACCAGACAATTACCAGTTTTTCTCAGAGTCTTAAATCCCCGAGAGGAGACAATTCTGACAGCTTTTTCATCCACCCAGCCGCAATAATTATCCAATTGGCGGATGCTATAATAGCCGTTTTGGCTACTTTCAATTTTTATCGGTTCATTAAAAAGTAACTGGCTTCTTCGCTCCGACCGGAATTTCGGCGCAACGCGCAGGTCGGTTACATTTCTGATAATAACGCCATATTTCATATATAGAATAATTAATATCCTTTTTGCTGTTATAAACAATAAAAAAATAGCCGGATGATAGAAATCATCCGGCCTTAGATTGACCTTGAAGATAGCAATAAGCTATTTTAAACTTTCTTTTTCTGCTTTATGTCCGCCACTGCCTTTTCGATCCGTGCCAGTGCTTTCTTAATATTCTCAATCGAGTTGGCATAGGAGAGCCTCAAATAACCTTCGCCAAATTTCCCAAAGGCCGTCCCCGAAAGGGCCGCGACACCATACTCATTCAACAGAAGATCGGCCAGTTTCTTTGATTTCCAACCGATTTTGGTGATGTTGGGAAAAACATAGAAGGCGCCCGACGGCTTTTTACAGGAAATACCGCTTATATTATTTAACCCTTCCACGACAACATCGCGTCGCCGTTTAAATTCCTCCACCATCTTTATGGCTTCCTCCTGTGGTCCCGTGATGGCCTTCCCCATAGCAATCTGTGAAAATGAAGCGGTGCAAGAAACGGAATTGGTGGCCAAACGGGCGACATGAGCCGCCAGTTTTTCTTCCATAATGCCATACCCAAGGCGCCATCCGGTCATAGCATAGGTTTTGGATAAACCATCAAGGATAATCGTCCTTTTAAAAGCGCCGGGGAATTGAGTTATTGATTCAAACTTGCCTTCATATATGATACGCGAGTATATTTCATCGGATAATATCCATATATTTTTCTTAACCGCAATCTTGGCGATTTCCTCTAAATCTTCATGGGTAAGGACGCCGCCGGTTGGATTTTGGGGGGAATTAATAATTATGAGTTTCGTCTTCTTGGTAATCAATGATTTTAGCTCTTTTAGATCCAGTCGGAAATCATTTTTCTCTCGTAATGGCAACGGTACGGCTTTGGCGCCGACAAATTGAATGACCGATTCATAGATAGGGAAACCGGGGTTGGGATAAATAACCTCATCCCCCTCATCGACCAAAGCCATGATGACGAAGAACATTATCGGTTTGCCGCCGGGGGTGATAACGACCTGCTGGAGATTGCTCTGGATTCCTCTGGTTTTATTGATTTCATCCGAAACGATCTGGCGGATATTCGGATATCCCGGAGATGGGTTATAATGTGTATAGCCATCACGTATGGCCTGTATGGCGGCATCACAGATATAATCCGGAGTCTTGAAATCCGGTTCCCCGATTTCAAGATGGATCACTTCCTTTCCCTGTGCTTCCAGCGCTCTGGCCCGAGCCAGCACTTCAAAGGCCGACTCAGTACCAAGGCGTTTCATCCTTTGCGCATATTTCATTACCATTTTTAAAATCCTCTATTTAGCCAAGGCTATTTAAGTTTGAGCAGTTTTCTGACTCTATCGGCAATAAATTCGGCCGACACTTCGAATTCCTTCATCAGTTGCCAGGGTTGACCGGATTCGCCAAAACGGTCCTTAATGCCCACCATATCAAAAGGAATCGCCCTCCCGGTCAAGACCGCCCCCTTCATAAGGGACCCGGCCACTTGGTTCCCCAAACCGCCGACTTGATGCTCCTCCGCGGTAAGAATAGCCTTAGTCTCCTTACCCGCTCTCAGGATGGCTTCCGTATCAAGCGGTTTTATGGTGTGCATATTGATAACTCTGGTTTCTATATTGTAATCGGTCTTCAATATCCACGCTGCACGGAGAGCCTCAGCTGTTTCCGGCCCGCAGGAGATAATGGTCAGATCTTCATTTTCTGATTTGTACTCAGTAGCCAGTTTAATTTCAAAGGCGTCAATAAATTTCTCCTTCTCGCCGCGGAACCGGTAAATATTGGAAACACCAAATTTGAAGGGAGTCTGTTCGGTGCTAATAATTGGCGTGGCTTCTCGTGCGAATCGGATATATTTCGGTCCAACGATATCAAACAACATCATTTTAGTCATTTTCATTGCTTCGATGGTGTCCGCCGGTACACCCACATGCATATTGGGAAGACCACACATCTGAAAGAGCGACTCCAGTTCCTGATGGGTGGCGCCATCCGGTCCAACGGAAATACCACCATGGGCGCCTACGATAAGGACATTATAATCGCAATAACATACCGATACCCGGATTTGGTCGAGATTGCGGGCGGAAGAAAATACGCCATAGGTACCAAACACAGGCAATTTACCTTCCTTAGCCAATCCTGCGGCTACGGTCGTCGCGCCTTGTTCGGCGACCCCCACCGATATCCACCGATTCTTTCTTTCCGGATGTTTTTTATAAAATTCGGAAATAGTGATGGAATCGGATATATCCGCCCCGATACAGACAACTCTTTCATCGTTGCCATATAAATCGAGTGTTTTGCCCAAGCCCTTGCGATTGGGGTCCATCTCGGCTTTCATATTGGATTGTTTATTCCACCAGAAATCGCGGGAAAATTTGGGTAGTTTGGTAGCCAGTCTATTTTCGACCTCTATTTGATGATCCGCCCCAATTTTGAAAAGTTTCTCCAAATCAAATCGGTTGGCCAAACCAAGCTCGGTCAGAGCCTTTGTCATTTCTTCACGGTTGGGTGGCTTCCCATGCCAGCCGGCTACATTTTCCATAAAACTGATCCCCTTGCCTTTGATAGTGTGGGCGATAATAAGGGTCGGTTTTTCCTTTGAATTATAGGCTTTATCTAAGGCCTGTAGTATTTCCTCGATATCATGGCCATTGATTTCTATGACATCCCATTTGAAGGATCGGTATTTATCCGCCAGTGGCTCGATATCTTGAACCTCTTTCACCAAACCATCGATCTGAAGCCTGTTAAAGTCAACAATATTGATAAGATTATTAAGCTTGAAATTGCCGGCCTCCATAGCCGCTTCCCACATTGAACCTTCTTGATGCTCTCCATCGGAGGTGATGGTAAAAATGCGATGGCCTTTCTTATCCAATTTGGCTGCCAAGGCAATACCAATGGCTGTCGGCATCCCCTGTCCCAAAGAACCGGATGATATTTCCACTCCCGGCAACTCCTTATGGTGAGGATGCCCCTGAAGAGGAGAATAAAGCATTCTCAGTTTCACCAGTTCCTCTTCCGGGAAATATCCTGAGACGGCCAAAGAAATATATAAGGCCGGGGCCTTATGACCGGCCGACCAGATAATCCGATCCCGATCTTCCCATAATGGATTCTTGGGGTCGTGACGGGCAACTTTTAAATAAAGACAGGCCAGAATATCCATCATTGATAACGTTCCGCCGGAGTGTCCTGATTGAGCGGAGCAAAGTGCAACCATATCAAGACCACGCATATAATTGGCGCGCTCTTTCAGCTCATTTATTGAGTAATCCTTAATAGCTTTGCCGGTTTTTGAATCAAGGGGCGGCATTGTACCTCCGATTCCTTATGTTTGTGAATTTTGTAACTTGCTTCTATCAAATATAAATTATTCAGATAGGTAAAGTCAATCGTTTTCAAGCCAACTTTTCAATGATTTTTTTACCTGCGACTTAAGTGTCTCAATGGATTTATTATTGAAAATGATAAGATCCGCATACCGGCGCATTTTCCGATAGGGCCGTTGGGATTTAATCCGCATGGCCGCCTCGCTTTTCGTAAATCCTTTTTGAATCAAACGGGCCATTTTGATTCTGTCATTGGCCTGAACAAGAATAATATA
>JAPLUS010000119.1 GCA_026397495.1 Candidatus Zixiibacteriota bacterium
TATAAAGTGCGCCTGGCCAAATATAAGATTAGAGTCGGGCGGGATTTCCACGGCTATTTCTTTGGTTCTCATATTAACTCCCATGGATTAACTACCTCCATATATAGATTGTGAGACAAAACAAAACCTGGTCCCCATATAAATTTACAATTTATAAAAATAATCCATTTATAACAGAAAATCCAACGGCATTTTATGGGGGGTTAATAAAATATTAGAGGATAAAATAGCGGAGAAATTATCCCTTATTTTTCTTAAGGGGAGAAAATTTGCGGGCGGCTTTCTCGAATGAAGGCGAAGTCAAATCCTTCAGGCGACGGTTGAGCTCTATCATTCTCCTGCTATTCAAAGAATTCAGACGGGCGGCAAATTGGCCGGTTTTTATTTCCCTCAAGACCTTTTTCATTTTCATTTTGACCTCTTGATCAATAATCTTTGGTCCGGTCAGGGCGGCTCCATAACGAGCCGCCACCGATATTCTTTTCAGCATCCCCTCTATCCCGAATATTTTGATAAGGTCAATTATTAAATCGAGTTGATAAGCAACTTCAAGGTAAGCTTTATCGGAAGATAATCCCGCTTGCACCAGCGTGTCATAACCGGTCCTAATAAGCTGGGAAAGCCCTCCGCACAGCACCGCCTGTTCGCCGAAAATATCGCCGATGGCCTCATCGGCGAAAGTTGTTTTGATCATCTCCCGGCGATTTATTCTCAGGCCTTTAGTGAGCGTCTTAAAGACCGTCTTCGCCTCGCCGGTGCGATTCCGGTGAATAGAATAGAAGCACCTCACTGATTCACCTTTGATATATTTCTCGCGTACGGCCATCCCCGGCGCCAAAGGCGCTAATAAAATAATATCACAATCGTTCGGCGGAATAATGGTTTTAAAATGGATTGAGAATCCATGCAGAAAAATCAATGAGCTTTTTCGATTAAGATTTGGCCGGATATCATTTTCAAAAACTCTCCCTTGAAGATGATCGGGAAAGGCAAACACAATTACATTGGCCCCGCCGACAGCCTTGCCAATTGACAGGATAACGTTAAAACCATCCCGTTTGGCGCGGGCACGAGACTTTGAACGCTCCGGGAGACCAATCAGGATATTGCATCCAGAGTCCTTCAGGTTTAGCGCCCAGGCACGCCCCTGCGAACCATAGCCGAGAACAGCGATTCTTCTATTGGCTAACATAGAGTCAATATACAATAATATAGAATCGCACCAAAGGAGAAACTGCCGAGCTTAGCGAGTAGCCAAAACTCGATGCCGTTCGCGGTAGAGCTGACCGATTTCGGCGCCAACTATAAAAACCATAGATGAATAATAAATCCAGAAGGCGACGACCACCATCAAAACATAGGTACCGTAAATCTGTTTTAATGACGCCAGATTGGTTATATAATAACCAAATATTTGCCGTGCAATTTCCCACAGAAGGGCCGCCCAGAAAGCGCTAATGGCCGGCGACTTTGTCCCCAGCCGGGCATACGGTATCAGATAGTACAGAACGAAAAAGGCCGAGAAAATAAGAAAATATGAAACGATAGTAATGAAAAGACTCTCCATAGGTGTAAACCTGAAGACTTTTAGGAATT
>JAPLUS010000208.1 GCA_026397495.1 Candidatus Zixiibacteriota bacterium
CGGGGCAACATACCCTGCCACACCGGTAATTGCGAAATTTTTGAACATTTTCTCTCCTTATCGTATAAAATCAGGAAAGTGCATATGTTGCAAAATAATACGTCAATTATAATCTCCCGTGATTAATATGGTCATCTTCAATAGATAAGTCAATACTTCTCCTGTAGTAATAAGTTAGTATTGAACTTACCGCCATTTTAGGAAATCATAGGACAGAATCTGTTCCGACAACTAAACATATTGATGCTACTCCCTAACATTTTGCTGGATAACAATTTCTCTTGACAAGCAGGCAATCATTTATTATCATTATTTCAGGACAGGTATTGACCTCACCGCCTGTCTTCCTTCACCATTCATACTCACATTGCAAGGGATAGAAATGTCCAAACAAATAACCTATAAGCAAGGAGCAGTAAAATGAAAGCTCGAAACCTTTACCCGATTTTTGTGCTGGTATTGATGCTTTTCGTCATAGCGCCGGCATCAGGGTACCAAGATCCAACGGTCAACCAACCCGTGGGAGGACAAAGCGATCTTCCCTGGGGCGGCGAATTGCACGCGACTCCTGGTGGAGGTCAGAGTAGGCTAAATGGCGGAGGTCTGTTTTTAGGGGCATCCCGATTACTGGCAGATTTCTTTAGTCAATCCCCTTATCTGAAATCGAAACTGCTCATCTTGAATTTGACAGACAAGGGACGGAATTTATACCGGAATTCCACACCGTTCATATCCAATAGATCAATTTCAATCGCAAATTATGGAATAAGCCGGAAAGGAAATTAAAATGAGCCGAAGCCTGAGTGCCATCACGAATTACCGCAGAGACTATCGGCCACACCTGACTGCTTTACTGACTCGCAATGATTACGGGGAAGCGGTCAGATATTTTGAGTCAATCCGGACAATGTTAAACGACTCAACCGATATCGAAAACGGTATAGCTATGCGTCTCGGAGCACAAGCTTACAGCTCATCCGGCAATCCTGCCAAAGCCCTGCCTCTCATAAGAGCGGCCATAGGCATTCTCTCACAGATGGCCAGTGAAACTTGCGAAGTGGGCGAATGCTACCTTGTGTTAGGAAACATTTTGAGGGAAATGGGTACGTATGAAGAAGCTGAAAAAGCTTTCCGTGACGCTGAATCACTATTCAGAAGAAATGACGCTTATGCAAAAGCCGGCGATGCTCTAAACCTCATAGCCGGTATCTTGGTCAGAAGAGGAGCCTTGGATGAAGCCCTTGGCTATCTTATAGAAGCGGTCGAATTTGCCAAAAAGGACAGCCAGAAAAGAAAATTGGCCTATCTGTTCGGTAACATTGGCCGTATCTATACTCTTCTGGGAAAATTAACCGCGGCCGAGGAACATATCCGACTCAATATCGAACTGTCTATGGAATTTTCCGATGAACTTGAATTAGCCAGAGCTTATTTAGCATTAGGCCATCTCCATATTCAACAAAACAGATTTGATGCCGCCGAAGATGCTTTGAATCATGCCCTCGATTATATCCGCCGAAATAGACTGGAAAAGGAAGAGGTGCACTACCTGATTTATTCCGGCGAATTGGCTATCAAGTCCGAACGGTATGAGATGGCAGAGAGAATGCTTAATAACGCAGCTGTTATCAGCCGGAAAATTTCCCCACGGACATTTCTGGCGGCTTTGCCGATACGGCATCTGGCCGAGCTCTATGCCAAACAAGGAAATTACAAAAAGGCTCTTATTCTGGTCAGGCTGGCACTCCCGATGATGGAGAGACTTAAAGATCGGCCCGAAATCGGAGCCTTGCATCGTATTCAGGCTGTCTGTTACGAGCAATTAGGGCAGTCCGACAAGGCCAGAGAATCCTACCGGAGGTCAATCGAAATCCTTGAAGAGCACAAAATCAAATCCGAATTGGCCGACAGTTTCGCCGCCATGGGAGAATCGGCCCTGTTCGATACCGGTTGGAGGATTGTTTACTTATGCCATGCTGAGGAAATATATAGCGGCTGCGGTATCACTATCAAAGTTCTGGAGATGCAAAGGAAAATCAGCCAGATGGAAGTCGCTGTGAGACCGTTATCCCTTGAATTATCGCCGACTCCCAGGGACAACGCCTTTCCTACCAAGAACGCCGCCATGATAAAGATTATATCTCAGTTACACCTGCTAAGGAATACCGATCTGCCAATCCTCCTTACGGGTGAGACTGGCACCGGCAAGGACTTTCTGGCAAGATATTTCCATTCCATGGCGCGGCCGCAGGGACCATTTGTGGCCGTTAATTGCGCCGCCGTACCGGAGAGTCTGATGGAATCGGAGCTTTTTGGTTATCAGAAGGGTGCTTTTACCGGTGCCGACAACAACAAGCAGGGACTCTTTATGGCGGCCAACAATGGGGTTCTTCTTCTCGACGAAATTGGAGAATTACCATTGACACTTCAGGCCAAGCTCCTCAGAGTTCTCGAGACAAAAAAACTTCGCCCCCTGGGAACCGCTAAGGAGATAGAGCTCAATACCATTTTAATTGCCGCCACCAATCGCGATCTTCGCGAGATGCTTAAAAGCAACACTTTCCGGCTGGACCTGTATTACCGTCTGGCCGGAATCACTATCGAATTGCCGCCTCTGAGGGAAAGAAAAGAAGATATTCCCTACCTTCTTGAATATTTTCTGCGGAAAAATCAGCTTCTGGGAATTAATGAAAAGCCCGAAGCCGATATGGCCAGACAATTCATGGGGTATAGTTGGCCGGGGAACATCAGGCAATTGGAAAACAAAATAAGGCAGTTATCAGTTCTCTCTTTCATGACTCGCAATGATTCATTGAGTGAATTGGCTCGGAACTTTTTTGAGGATAAACGGGAAGCAGAAACAAATTCCCTCTTTGAAAAGGTTGAGCAATTTGAGAAGCAGCTCCTGCTCGAGGCGCTGACGGTATCAGGTGGCAACAAATCTGAGGCCGCCCGATTCCTCGCAATTCATGAATCAACCCTGCGCGCCAAGATGAAACGGTATAATCTGGAAAAGATGCTTAATTAAATCAGGAAAGAATTCTGTCTTAACATTTAAATCGGGTTCCCCCAAAACAGCCAACCGGGGAACCCGATCTTGTTTTGTGCTCTTAAAAAACAGTTCATATTTGACTCCCGCCTATTATATTTAAGATATGAATTTTCATAAAGAAAGCGCTTATCTGGTAGCCTTGTCCAGAAGCTCTTTGCAAAGGGAAGAAACCGCGGCATCATTGGAAGAACTCGGGGAATTGGCCTTATCGGCTGGGGCCTCGGTTGTAAAGAAGACTGTACAGACAAGAAGGCCTGACCCGGCTTATTATATCGGCCGCGGTCTGGTGGATAGGTTGAAATCTGAGCTCTCGGAAAATGGCGCCAATCTGGTTATTTTTGATGATCCTCTATCACCTGCTCAGCAGAGAAATTTGGAGGAGGCGCTTGAGGTCAAAGTCATCGATCGCTCCATCCTGATACTGG
>JAPLUS010000048.1 GCA_026397495.1 Candidatus Zixiibacteriota bacterium
TTCACCAACACCAGGGGTGCCACCCCAAAACTTGCTTTGAGGGTGCCGGCTCTTTGCCCGGCAAACCGAGAGGGCAAAAAAAATCGCCGTCCCTTAATGTAGGACGGCGATTTTGTGGAGATTATTTATAGGGGTTGCCACACAAGGGATTGTGATTCCTGTAGAGATAATCAATCAGTTGTCCGATATCGGCAACATTCACCCGAAAATCGCAATTGCAGTCACCCACGCGTGATTCGGGTATCGGAGGGGGCCCATTTTTGTACAAGTATCTAATCAAATAAGAGATATCAAGGATATTCAGGATCCCATCATAATTAACATCCCCATAGAGTTTCCAGACCTGGAGCTTAAAATTAATATTTACGGGGGAATTGGAAGCGGTGGGAGAAACGATCTGACAGTGGTCAATATATGTGCCCATGGTAAGACCTTCGGCAGAAGGGCTGAACTGGACTGTCCATGGATATTTATGGTTATTGCTGGAATCAATACTGAAAAATAGCCAACCAATATTTTCCT
Organism: Candidatus Zixiibacteriota bacterium; assembly: GCA_026397495.1. Taxonomy (GTDB): domain Bacteria; phylum Zixibacteria; class MSB-5A5; order GN15; family PGXB01; genus JAPLUS01. Next base: position 523 of record JAPLUS010000048.1, read on the forward strand.
GTACCGACCAGGGCATGCAGCCCGGATTGGCATTATTCACATCCATGAAATATTCCTTCCCCAGCCTATTTTCTGGAGCCACGAGAAAGACGGTGTCATTGTTCGACATCACAATAGAGGGTACCATAGCGGTCGGAAGAATATGCATGGCCACAGGCAATTTGACCGGACTGTTAATGCCGTTAAGGGCGCTAATCACGATGGTATCGTAATAAGTCCCGACTACAAACCCCTTGTGGTCAAAATCGACCGAAATCACCGCCGGGGTTCCGGTAAAATCGTGATTGGGTTTCAACCACGATGATTTCCAGGTCAGATTAACTGTCATGGGATCAGTACCATAGTTGAAAATGCCGAACTGAGGAAGCGGCGGGGGAGCTCCGGTTCCATCCCCACATTCATAATAGCTGGAGACAATTGAATCCTGATTCAGCACTATACGAGCGGGAACACTGACATAATGGAACTGAAAGACAACATATTGCGGAGAGTTGGTTGCCTCGGACGATGTCACAGTAACGGTGTCATATAGATTCAGGCCATTATAACCCCCGGATAAGGTCTTGAAACCGGCCGTTACCGATTGCGGCACCGCTCCGGAAGTAGGCGTAAGGCTGAGAATTCGGGGCGAATTCTCGGAAACCGAAAAAGTCATCGATCCTCCGCCGGCGTTGAAAATATTGAAACTCCGGTCGGGGGGATAAGGATTGCCGAGATCAACTATGACAAAGATAAACTCGGAATCGACGGCCAGAATCGGCAGGCCGGAGGCAACCTCCAGACGGACGACGGCTTTTTGAGGATTATTGCTTGCGTTTGTATCCGATACCGTAATCGTGTCATAGTAGAAACCATAGGTAAGACCGGTTATATCGACCGAGAGAATGACGGCCCCGGAATCGGTTCCGGAGAGAGGATTCAGCGACAGCCAACTGGATTTCCTGGCCGCCGTCCAATGAAGAACTCCTTGACCGGTATTCGTGACCGTCAGAATCTGTGTCGGCGGATTCGACGAACCGGCGACGGCGCTGAAATTGAAAGAGGTCGGTGAGAGCGATATGGTTGGCGGCGGCTGCATTACTTCCAGCCTGACCGGAACCGGCACCGGATTGTTGGTGGCATTCGTATCTGAAACGACAATGGTATCAGAATAGATTCCAACCGGCAATCCAGAGGTGTTGGCGTAAATTTGCACATTGGAGGGAGCGGTACCATTTGGAGGCAGAATACTCAGCCAGGTTGATTTCTTACTGGCTTTCCAACGCAATTGCCCTTGCCCAAGATTTTCTATCCTAAGAATCTGGGGACTCGGGGGCACACTCCCGGCAATGCCTTCAAAATAAAAGGAATCAGGACTGACACCGATTACGGGCGGGGGGGCATAATCACCGACTATGATTATTCCCCGCTTCAGGACCGGAATGATCAATTCGTTGGTGGTGTTGTCAACGAAACTCAAAACCGATGAGGGAGGGAAAAACATCGAATCAATAACCACCTTCTGATTGGGAATACTGGCTGGGATATTAAAATAGGCTTTGAATGCCAGACCCCGTCCCGACGGGATGGGCGCTTCCATGATAACAATTACCGCCACGACAAATTGCTG
>JAPLUS010000159.1 GCA_026397495.1 Candidatus Zixiibacteriota bacterium
ATGAAAGGAGATAATAATCGTAGGGTACGCTCCCTCAAAGCAAGTATTTTACTTCAATCAATATCTTATGCTATTCTTATACCGCTTTATCTTTCCGCGCAAAAGCTGGGATAATGACACCGGGATAGGGGTCGGGGTTGTGTCGAAAGCCTCTCTGGGGTAGAATAGGACACAGAGAGGAGAAAAGGACAATGGGAACAGATCAAAGGTAAATGGGCAAGGCTTTTTATTTGCAATAAAGACGGGAGGGCAAATTTAGTTGCTTATTGGTCTGAATATGATAAAAAACAGAAGCGTTTATATGATCGCTCGAAAATCTTATTAGAAAATCTCCCGGGAATAACTGCCATTACTAGATCTTGTGACGCAAAAGAAATTCCGTCTACCCTTGAAATAATTGATTTTAGATCTCAGGATAAGCGTGATTGGGATGTATATATTGGACCTTTGGAAGGCTTAACGGGTAAAAATAAAAATACCGGTAAATCTTTGTGGGTTGCCCTTGAGACTCCTTTCCTAGTGTGGTGGATGGGTAAAATAACTATATTACCTGAAGATCAAGTTATCTGTCAATTAGGTGACAATCAGATCGTTTTGGTTGATTTAAATACATCCCAAATAGGGTTAATAACTTTCGGCAAAGGACCGGTTGTTGTTCTTGAAGAATAGTATTATTTAAAACGATATTATTTCATTTATTTAGTGCGGAAGGGGGGATTTGAACCCCCATGCCGTAAAGCGCCACCCCCTCAAGATGGTGTGTCTACCAATTTCACCACTTCCGCAACTTAAAAAATTCTATCTCAGTTTCAGAATTATTTGCCGCCCGTCGTCGCGGGAGGAAGAGTTGGCTGATTGCTCGGCTGGGCCTGATTCCCCTGCTGTCCGGCCGCCGGTTGCGGCTGCTTTTGGGTCTGTTTTTCCAGATCTTTTATCGCTTCCTTGGTTACGGCTGATTCAGTGGTTGTGCGAGATGCTTGTCGGCCGCTACGGTGACTGGACATATAAGCCAATAAACCGCAGTTTATCATAAAAACTACCGCCAGCACTGTGGTCGCATTAGACAAAAAGGAGGCCGCTCCCCGGCCGCCGAAAACAGCTCCCGTCAAGCCACTACCACCACCGCCAAAAGCCCCGGCCAATCCCTCACCTTTGGATGATTGCATTAAGACAACAATCACCAAAAGGATGCAAACAAGAGTATGAAAAATCACCATTATTGTGAACAATCTGTTTCCCTCCGTTCAAATAGAACTAACAATCTTCGTAAACTCATCTATCTTCAGACTGGCTCCGCCGACCAGAGCGCCGTCAATATCAGGTTGACTCAGAAGTCCCGCGGCATTTCCCCCATTAACCGAACCGCCATAAAGAATGGAAATCGTGCCAGCGGCGATATCACCATACCGTTTTCCCAATCGATTACGGATAAAAATATGAATCTCCTGAGCCATCTCCGGAGTGGCCGTCCTACCGGTTCCTATAGCCCAAACGGGCTCATAGGCTATGACTACTTTTTTTAATTCTTCTTCTGTCAGGTCGCCTAAAGAACCGTCTATTTGCCTACCAATAAATTCCTCTGATAATCCGGCATCCCGTTCCTCCAGTTTTTCACCAACACAAACAATCGGAATAAGGCCGGTTTTTATCGCCAACTTTACCTTATCATTAACAATCACATCGGATTCGGAGAAATACTCTCTCCTTTCCGAATGCCCCAAAATAACGTACGAGACACCAATTGTCAAGAGCATGGCGGGAGCTATCTCGCCTGTGTAGGCGCCTGATTCCTTGGAGTACATATTTTGGGCGCCCAGAAATATGGAGCTTCCCTTAATCAACTTGGCCACATCGCCCAAAGCTGTAAACGGGGGGCAGAGAACTACTCTGGGGCGATCAGTCTTTCCCACCGTGCCAATCAACCCGCGGGCCAGTTCCATAGCCTCCGGGCCGGTTTTATTCATTTTCCAATTACCAATTATTATTTTCAGACGCATTTTAAGGATTTGCCTTTCAATTCAGTGAGGGCCACCACGCCAGGAAGAACTTTCCCTTCAAGGAATTCCAAAGAGGCGCCACCGCCGGTTGAAATATGGGTTAATTTGTTATCCAGGCCGCGCTGACTGACCGCCGCCGCCGAATCGCCACCACCCACGATTGTTATAGCCCCCATGGCGGTGATATCGGCCAAGATATCGGCTATGGCAAAGGTGCCGCGGGCGAATTTCTCAACTTCAAATACCCCCATTGGGCCATTCCATACCACCGTCTTGGCTTTTTCCAATTCCGCTTGAAAGAGTTTAATCGTCTCAGGGCCTATATCAAGCCCTTTCATATTACTTGGTATCTTATCAATCGAAACTATCATCGTTCGAGCGTTTTCAGAAAGTTCATCAGCCACAACACAATCGACCGGCAGAAGCATTTTAAGACCCTTCGTTTTGGCTTCTTGCATAATCTCTTTGGCTAGATCAATTTTATCTTCCTCCAAAAGCGAGATCCCAATATTTTTTCCCATCGCCTTGAAAAAAGTAAAAGACATCCCGCCGCCGATGAGAAAGACATCAAACTTTCCAAATAAATTTTGAATTACATCTATCTTGCCTGAGATTTTGGCGCCGCCTAACACCGCCACAAATGGTCGTTTGGGATTAGTCAAGGCGGCCCCCAGATATTTTAATTCCTTCTCCATTAAAAAACCGGCGGCACAGGTGGAAATATATTTGGTGACTCCCTCCGTTGAAGCATGAGCCCGATGTGCCGAACCAAAAGCATCATTGACATAGACCTCTGCCATGGCCGCCAATTGCTTCGCGAAAGCGGAATCATTTTTTTCTTCCTCATCATGATAACGGAGGTTTTCCAGAAGCAGGACATCGCCATCTTTCAGAGAATTCACCATTTTTGTAACCGCATCACCAACACAATCCGGCGCCATTTTGACTTCTTTGCCGAGCAATTCCGATAATCTTTTGGCCGCCGGTTTAAGGGACATTTCCAGAACCGGCTTGCCCTTGGGGCGACCCAGATGACTACATAGAATAACCCGTCCGCCGTCAGCAATTATTTTTTTAATGGTCGGCAAAGATTCAACGATACGCCGGTCATCAGTGATATTCAAACTTTTATCAAGAGGGATATTAAAATCGACCCTGACTAAGGTTTTTTTGCCTTTGAGATTTATGTCTGAAATTGAAAGTTTCCCCATAAGGATTCCAATCTATTGAGTAGACCCGATGATAATCGGGTCTATCGCGTTAAATCATTTTCTCCAGCATATCGACCATGCGGCAAGAGAATCCCCATTCATTATCATACCAAGAGAAGACTTTAGCCATATTTCCCTTGACCATGGTTAATTCGGCATCAAAAATGGAGCTATGGCTATTGCCGATAATATCGACTGAGACGATTGGCTCCGTGCAATATTCCAGGATACTTTTCATAGGGCCGTCAGCCGCCTTTTTCATGGCCTGGTTGACATCATCTTTAGTAGTTTCCCTACTAAGAATAACAGCCAAATCTATCAAAGAAGCGTCGGGTGTAGGCACACGAATCGCGATGCCATCCATCTTCCCTTTGAGTTCCGGAATAACCTCGGCAATCGCTTTGGCCGCTCCGGTGGAGGTGGGAATCATCGAGAGGGCGGCGGCACGGGCGCGACGGAGATCTTTGTGCGGCAGATCAAGAATTTTCTGGTCATTGGTATAGGAGTGGATAGTGGTCATAAAGGCTTTCTCAATTCCAAAATTATCCAGAAGAACCTTAGCTACCGGGGCTAATCCGTTAGTAGTGCAACTACCGATCGAGATAACCTCATGTTTATTCTTATCGTAATCCTTATCATTGACACCAATAATAAAAGTACCATCATGTTCCTTGGCCGGAGCTGAAATAAGAACCTTCTTGGCGCCGGCGACTATATGTCGGCTGGCTTCAGCCTTATCCTTAAAAAGCCCGGTCGATTCAACAACAATCTGCACGCCCAGTTGACCCCAGGGAAGCTTAGTGGCATCTTTTTCGGCCGTGATTTTAATCTTCCTGCCATCGACAATCAACATCCCGCCATCATATCCAACTTCACCCTTATATTTCCCATGAATGGAATCATATTTCAGAAGGTGAGCTAAGGTGGCGGCATCGGTGATATCATTGATGCCGACTATTTCCAATTTCGAATTACGCGCCGCCCGGAAAACCAGTCGCCCAATCCGTCCGAATCCATTAATACCGACCTTTATGGGCATAAATACTCCTCCTTGGTCATTTAAAGTTTCTATATGAAAAAATATTATAATTTCCCACGAATTGAGAAAACCCTCATAACCCTTAAGAGAACCGAATTTTTAAATGAATATATTTTACATTTGTGGATTATACAATTAATTTAATAAGGGTATGGACTCAAATAACCCCCACCCAACACGGGCAACTCATTTAATAACAATATATTATAATCAATTGACAGGGTTAATCAGCCAAAGAAAACTTCCGCCGTATCAATTAACTCCTGATCAATTGTTTTGGTTCTGGCCACAACTTCCGAAAGAGCTACCGGTTCTATTTTTGTTCCGTGAAGGGCCACCATATACCCAAATTTTCCATTATGGACATAGTCGATGGCATGAACTCCAAACCGGGTCGCTAACACTCGGTCAAAAGCTGTTGGAGAACCGCCGCGCTGGACATATCCAAGAATAACAACTCTGGTCTCATAACCGGTACCGGCCTCAATCAATTCGGACAGCTTATAGCCAATTCCGCCCAGACGGACATGGCCAAAAGAATCCAATTTCATATCCTGAACAACTTGTTCTTCTTCATTAGATTCAGGGGACATTTTAATCTTGGCGCCTTCAGCGACGACCACGATGGAGAAGTCTTTACCCCGCATATGGCGTCTTTTAATAAGATTGCAAATATCGCTGACATAAGTAATCTTTTCAGGAATTAGGATAATATCGGCTCCGCCGGCAATGCCCGATTCAATGGCAATCCAACCGGCATGTCGCCCCATCACCTCAACGACCATCACCCGATTATGAGCTTCAGCCGTGGTATGGACTCGGTCGATAGCTTCAGTAGCTATATTCAGGGCGGTATCGAAACCGAAAGTGCGGTCAGTGCCAATAACGTCATTATCAATTGTCTTAGGAACACCGACAACACTGATTCCATCCTGATAAAGTTTGGCGGCCACACCCAGAGTATCTTCGCCACCGATAGCAATTAAAGCCTCTATATTATATTTTTTCAGGGTTTCTTTTATCAATTCCACACCCCTTTCGACCTTGAAAGGATTAGTCCGGGAGGAACGAAGTATTGTGCCCCCGCGATGAAGTATCCCGGAGACATCATTCAAACCTAACGGTTTTATCAGACCCTCCTTAATCAATCCTTTCCACCCTTCGTAAATGCCCAAAATTTCATCATTATAATTCCCGATTCCTTTGCGGACAACAGCCCGTATCACCGCATTAAGGCCGGGACAGTCGCCCCCGCCGGTTAGCACGCCAACTTTCATAAGATTCTCACTTTATATAAGATATTAATATATTCAAA
>JAPLUS010000046.1 GCA_026397495.1 Candidatus Zixiibacteriota bacterium
CGTCATAAAGCGATTTTGAATTATTTAAAAAGCTTGTTTGATAGATATAGACTGGAAGTAGTGATCTATCGGGCCCTACGAGCCCTAACGCTAACGGCGGTTCTGTTTCAATTTGATTTTCACCTGGATCCTTATTCGTCAGTGGAATCGGCAGGAATTCTTATTTGGGTGGCTCTGATGACCCAGCTGGTTCTTTTTATGGAGCTTCCCGCCAATGATCTAATGCCCCTGCGTAATAAGTCTATTGATGTTAGGGCATTTTATACCGGAGAATTAAGGTTTGTTTTGATTTTAACGGCAGCTGTCTTCTTTTTGCAGCTTGATCTGAATCCCTATCTTTTTGGTTGTGCGGCCATAACGAATTTTGCCCTTCAATCGACGTTGTTCTATTTGTGGCGGAAGTATATTCTTTCGTCCCGCAAATCCGCGAATTCCAGAATAACCAATAGAGAAACGAAAAACATTATAATTGTCGGCGCCATGAAACGGGGAATAAAGGTGGCTGATCATCTTCTTGCGCACCCGGAACTAAATATCCACATTCTTGGTTTTATAGATCATGGTCGCCAGAATTTGTGGCGCTATCGCGATATTCCTCTAATTGACCATCCTGATAATATTCATATCGCCATTGCCCGCAATCAGGTAGATTTTGTGATAATGGCAATGGAAGCGGAGGATTTTGTTTATAGCCAAAAAATATTCCAGACGGTTGAAAAAATGGGGATAAAGATCTGTCTTATGCCGGATATTTATGAAAGAACTATTTCCAAATGCCGCACCTCATCGCTTAATGGAAAACCGGTCCTGCTATATCATTCAGTTCCCGAGAATAGAATAGCCCTCTCCTTGAAAGTAGTGGTGGATAGAGTCGGTGCTCTGGTGGTGCTGATACTGTCTCTTCCGCTTATGGCCATGGCAGCCGCGGCCATAAAGATTGATTCTGAGGGTCCTATTCTTTACAGGCAAAAGCGGACTGGGCGCAATGGCAGAGTTTTTGAAATACTTAAGCTTCGAACTATGACGGCCGATGCCGAGAAGCTCAAAATCAAGCTGACGCATTTGAATGAAATGTCCGGGCCGGTCTTCAAAATCAAGAATGATCCCCGCATTACCAGAATAGGAGCTGTCTTGAGAAAATTCTCCATTGATGAATTACCGCAGCTATTCAATGTAATTAAAGGGGATATGTCTTTGGTCGGGCCCCGGCCGCCGCTTCCCAAAGAAGTGGAACAATATGCTCCCTGGCAACATCGCCGCCTTTCGGTCAAACCGGGAGTAACCTGCCTGTGGCAAATAAACGGGCGGAATAAAATAAATTTTGAAGAGTGGATGAGGCTAGACCTTCAGTATATCGACCGCTGGTCGTTTAGGGAGGATGTCCGAATTCTGGCCAGGACAATGCCGGTTGTGGTCAAAGGAGATGGGGCGTCGTAATTATATCTTACCATCTTAAGGCATAGGAAAGCCAATGATTAGCCGTAAATTGATTATCATTCTATTATTTTTTCTAATATATCTGCCTAACTGTAGCTATGCCGCTATCCTATTTCCCGTAGGGCCGCCCGAAAATCAGTTTATATATGAGGCTATTCGCCGCGAAGAAATAATATCGGGGGAATTTCGGCTGAATCACAATGTGGCCCCCTTCAATCTTAAGGAAATAGGGATAAGACACCCGCTGGCTCTTTTCGATAAAGGATTATCGTATGAAAAGTTGAGTCCTTTCTTTTCCGGCTCAGAAAATTTTACTTCTGCCAAGTATGAACGCGCCAAGGGTTATGAATCAATCCGGGGTGGCTATATAGCCCGACCCACAGAAAATCTATTCGTCTATAGCAATTTTTTGCTGGATGAACAAATGGCCAAAGACCCGGGCTATACCGGCAAAAAATGGAGGGGACTGGCAGGTGAAATTGAAACCGCCTTTATCAGTTACAGCCGTAATCATTTAAATATTCTATTTGGTCGTTTTGCATCTAATTGGGGGCCGAG